>PEYJ01000017.1 GCA_002774425.1 Parcubacteria group bacterium CG08_land_8_20_14_0_20_48_21
TATCCCTTGCGATTTTGACGAGGGTTAAAGCGACTTTTATCCAATTTTGGAGTGGTTCGAGCCAATCATTCTGCTTTTGTTCAACCCGCGCCATTTTTTCGTCCAGCGACTTCTTTTCCAAAAGAAGTTTTGTTTTTTGTTCACGATAAATTTCCCTTTCAATATCTTGCTCTAAATAGCCGTCAAGAAGTCGCTGGAGCTTTGTATTGATGGCGCGGATTTTGATTTGGCTTTCTTGAACAAAAGCAGAAACGGATTGGGCGGATACCACATTGTCTCTTTCTGCCATTGCTAAAAGTTTTTCCGCCCAATCCGCACGCAAAGAAACTTTTTGAATAAGAGATGATAACTGCCGATCTAATTCTTCTTCGCGCACATAGGGTTGAGCACATTTAACTTTCTTTTTCGTACAGCGATAATAAATATGCCCTTTTTGTTTTTCGGCAGTTATCATCATTCCACATTCGGCGCACTCTATAAGCCCGCAAAAAAAGCGAAGCCGTCAAAAACCGCGTGGAAGCGGATAATGAAAGGCGAACGTGCGATTAAACTTGATGTTTCGTGGGGGAGTGAGTTTTTTCAGACAAAAGCGGAAGTGCCGGCGGTGCTTGCGGATGTGGAGTTTGAGCAAAGAACAGAGAAACTCGCTGACTTGGTAGAAGGTGAGCGAAAAGCGGTTAAAGAAATAGGGACGGCGACTGACGGGACGCGGATTGTGTTTGAGGTTGAGGGTGAAAATGTGCCATTTAACGCTGAAGTTGTACGCGCCTTGCGAACACTCCACCCGAACGCTGAATTGGCGGTTATAGGCGATATAGACCGCGCTATGCTTGCGTTTGTTGAGGGTGGTGAAGTACAGGCGGTTTTGATGCAGATACGAGGAGAGATTGGGGAGATTGCCTTGACTGAAGCGGAGGAGAAAGCAAAGCCGAAGAAAAAATCCGACATTGTAGAAAAGAAAATTACCGACAAAGAAGTGTGGGAGATTTTTAATGAAAGAAAGAGTGAAATTGAGCCGACAATAGGCAAATATGCACACATAGACACACAAGAGAAAATCATTGCTTTTATTAGGGAAAATGCAAATAAACAGTTTTTCAGCAAAGCGGTTAATGCTAACTTTGAGGTAAACGAGATTACGATAAATCATCTCTACAAAAAAAATCGCCCTAAAGCGGATTACGCGCGTCGTACAAAATTGTTTGCGCCGGGGCTTGAAATTGTGGAGACAGCAGGTGTGCTTGTTTCCACGGACAGAGTATCAGATTCGGACAAAGGGATTGTCTATTACGAAATTATTGGGTATGACGAGAACATTCCCGATACTATAATCAGGGTAAAACTTTCCGAGCAAAACAAAAACGGCAAGGTGTACCTTACCATTTCTGACATATCCGTCGGGGCTCCCGTTCCCGAAACGCCATCAAGTGGCCGCCGACCGGGGAGAATTACGACATCGGATATTGATACATCAAGTATAGCAAAAGGCAAAAAGAAAGTCAAGTCGCGCGTTTCGCCAAAGTTGCCCCAACAGGCTGTTTCTAGCGCAAAAACACTTTTAATGCAGCGCGGGATTGCCGAAGGAACGAGCGAGCGCATTGCAGGAATGATTGACCGTGTGATAGAGAAATCAAAAGACGTAAGCGAAAAAGACATACAATTCATCGCGGACACCTTCAACCACTCAACCCGCGCCGTGTTTAAGGAGATTACGGGCATAAAACTTGCGCCAAACGTAAAGGTGAACTATCTCGGCAATCTTGGCGCGAGTTATGCGGGCGACCTTTCATCGCTCAAAATTGAGGACGGCTCGCATTCGTTTGTTACTTACGAGGGATTGAAGCGTTTGTCGTTCAAAGACGAAACGTATGACCGGCTCTCAAGTGAGTTTGGGTATGTTCAAGACGACCTTACCAAGAGCAAGTCAAAGCGGGACGAGGAAAAAGCCAACGCGAATGACGAGGCAACCGCGGGGCGAATGAAAAAAGGAACACGCGAGGACATTTTCTTTGAGGACTTGGGTTTTGACCATATTACCCTAGATGAAGTTCAGAACGCGAATCATATCGTGTCAAAGGTGAAACTCCAAAAGGGGCAGGCGAGCGAGTATGCACGGTTTAGTTTGCAACCGCCCGCGCGATCCGAACGAGATTTATATTCCAATACCGGCGTGGCTACACCGAAAGTTTCCGAATTTCTTTCCTCCGCGCGACCAAGCATTTGAACTCACTTTGCCCGACAGGACAACAATGAGCGCAAAAGTTTGCCAAGATAACAGCAAAGCTTTAATGAGTAACCCAAACTCTGCTCTTGGCAAATGGCTTTTGCGCGATGTTCTCAATCTTCCGGAGCGGGAAATGATGACTTACGACAAACTTCAGGCAATCGGGCTTGATACCGTTGTTATCTACAAGACTGATAATAAAACTTACGACATTGATTTTACGCGTATTGGGTCATACGAAAAGTTTTTGAATGAAAACGGCGAATCCGGCGAGGAGGAAGCCTCTGACGATGATGAGGAATAATTGCTATGGACAAAATAACGAGAGAACAACGGAGCCGAAACATGGCG
>PEYJ01000038.1 GCA_002774425.1 Parcubacteria group bacterium CG08_land_8_20_14_0_20_48_21
GTGAGTTTGGTACAATAGAAACACCAGAAGGGAACTCAAAGGTTTTTTTGAAGCAGAAATGCGGGACGCGCGAAGCGCGTCCCGCATTCTGGCTTTGAAAAAGCCGTTAAGTTCTGTTCTGGTGCGCCCGGCAGGATTTGAACCTGCGACCCCCAGCTCCGCAAGCTGATGCTCTATCCAACTGAGCTACGAGCGCATAAAACACGAGCAGGTGTGTTATAACACACCTCTGCCATTTTTACAATCCCTTATATTTTGAGTAATCGTGTCAGTGTGTCAACAAGCGGCTCCTGATCCTGTTCCAAATCCTCCGCCACGTACCTCCGCATATATTCGCGAATACGGAGCGGATTTTCCTTTTCCAAGGGTATGGTGAAATGCGGATGAAAGAGTGATTTCAACTCCACATACAGATTCTTGGTTTCTGGTGGCTGGTAAATAATCCAGAACTTCTCTATGTCCGTATACGTATAGAACCGGTTGCCGACCACGATACCAAGATCGGTAAGTGAAAATTGCACCGGCAGAGGTTCGTGAAAATGATGGAGCACGTAGATAATGGCAAACAATATCAGCAAGAACGCAAACAGGTACCCGCCATGCAAAAGCGCCAGTGCGAACAACCCACCGCCAATCGCTACCGCACCCGCATACCACCATCTCCCGCGATAGGGAATGGTAAATTCGGGAAATTGCCAGCTTGCAAAAACACGGTAGTGAGGTTCCGACGCTAAAGGTGATGTCGCGACGTGAGGCATAGGAATATAAAAGAGGTTACGCTTTCAGTATAGCATAGAGGTCCTTGCTCCTACAAACCGCTACAAAGGAAGTGTACGCGCAATATGCAATTCATGTTGCAATTTTTTCTCCAGATGATCGGGGTGTACGCGGCAGAAATATTCAACCTGCGATGCCGAGTAGTGCGCAGAGCGGTGTATGGGTTGCGCGTGCGTGTGGCGGGTCATTACTCTCCCGTCATGCGGATCGTACTCCCATCCCTGACACATCAAGTTGCGCTCACGCAGCTCGTGCAGCAACACGAACTTCCGTTCGCTTTCCTTAATATCGTCATCTATCCAGACTTCGTTTTTTGGCATGAAAGGATAGACCGCATCGTGTCCTCCCTCGGTAAAATCTATGAAACGCAACGTGCGAACCATTTCGCCATCAACGATCCAGATGGTAAGAAAATCACTTGCGTACGGCGCGAAACGTTTTTTATGCACCTTTTCTAAAATTTCTTTTTTTGTAGCAACACCTGTTTTTTTCGCGTGCGTAAAAAAATCTTCCTGCGCTCACGCGTCTCTATACGGCTGGCTTTCTCGCGTGCCGCTTCTTCGGTGAGCCCCTCCTCGCGAAAGCGCCGCTCTGCAAGCATGTAATCAATAAAATAACGCCTCACCCGGGGCGGATTCTTTTTCAACCCAAAGCTCATTTTTTGGTATGAAGGAAAAATTGCAATGCTGACCAAAATTACAAAATTCCCTGTTGAGGTGGCTCCGCACGTAATTTCCGTCTACCATGCAGACGGCAGAAGCGCCGATCGTGCGCATCTTCTTGAGATAGGGTTGCCGCATACACGCCCCTAGGTTTCCGCCATAAAATCAGCCCGTTGTTTGATGAGCTGCTGCGCAACTGCCGCCGAAATAGTAAATACCGTATCCGTATCAATCCGTTCAACAAACGCGCCTCCATTTTCCCGTTGCGTTAAGGAGAGAGTTGCGTGTGGCACATTATCAGACCCGAAGAGTTCTATGAAGTAGGTTGGTTTGAGCACTTCGGCACTGTCTGCCGCGCGGAATCCGTCCGCACGCAGCGACACTACGGCGGAAATGAATGCGGCAATATTGGTTTGGTTGACGGCTTGATCATCACGGTCGGAGAACACCCATACCGCATCTTTCTTGCTAAGCGGTATTTTTTTGGTTTCTTGCGTCAGTTCCATGCGCGCGATTGTGGAACCGTCCAGAGTGAGTATCGCTTTATCACGCCAGTCGTCCCGCGCCGTCACAACCGCCGAGGAGAGATTTCCTGCCACATCCAACACGTCATTGGATTCCGATAGACGTGCGTACGTGCCACCGATATCCGCTGCCTTACCTACGATAACTTCGGCACGCTTATCACTACCGCTCCAAAACGTCACGCGCTTGCCTGTGGCATCGTCAACAGCGAAAGTTGCATGATTATCCGGATTACGAGCCACAACAGCGCGGACAGCGCTTCCCTTGAGTGCGGTCCAAAAACTCTCCAAAGTATCACTCGCAACGGCAAAACCGTCCACCGTCCACCCTTGCGCCGTTTTGTCCAAAATGAGACTTCCAGCGGGTGAGGTGATGTCTATACGATCAATTTCCGCTTCCAAAAGCCTTGCGGGAGGAAAATCTCCTTTCGGCACCGATACCTCTTTATCCCGCAAGAAGGTTGTGAGCGCATAGCCCCCGATAACAAGCGCAAGCAGCACGAGCAGTGTAACCAGTGTGTTAGTTTTCATAGGATGAGGTGTAGATGCGACGAGTCTTCTGCCGCCTCCGAAAGAGGTGCAACATGCCGCCAAGCGCGATCACAAACGGCACGCCCACAAAATTGACATACTTGACGATCTGGCGTTCGACATCTGACTGATAGAGAAGATTGCGCTGCTGCACTTGTCGCGCGCGCAAACCGGCGAGTGAGGCATCCTGCGCTAGCCAATCAATACTATTGAGCACGAACGCGACGCCTTGTGGGTCATTCTGCACAAATTGACCACCCAAAAATTCAGCCGACCCCACCACAATCGCGCGCCCTTGCACCCCACCAGAAACCAGCGTTCCTTCAACTAACGCGGCGAGCGGCAGTGTGCGGAACTGATCGTCAACCGGCTGGGGAAGTTTTTGCGGATCCAATACATACGCGCCTCCCGATTGCACGCTCGCGTACGGCGTGGTCGTGAATAATGGTTTAATGGTGCGCGTGTCATCGCTTGCGGCAAGCGCGAGTGAACTCGTCCAAGGGAGCGCGATTGATGTAAGGTTACCCAACAGCTCCTGCTCGGCAACAGCTAGGGCACGCGGCCAGAGCGGATAGGGCAGGATAAAGCTGACGAAACCGCCGCCGAATGAAACACGCTCATTTGACTGGTAGTCCATGACCAGGTCGCTATTGATCGTAACACCCAATGCCTGCGCGATCGCACCTGCGTTGCTTTGGGTAGCAAATGCCTGAAATGTTGTGGGTTCAACTGTTACGGCGGATGCCGCCAAAAACAGGCTACCGCCGCGGGAGAGAAACGCCTCAAGCGCTATCTTGTCGGCATCGCTCAAAGTCTGTGTAGCGCCCACGATCACGACGACATCTACATCATCCGGTATAGTGGTACTCGTGTCGCTCAAGGTGAGCGGTTCCACCGTATACTGTTTTGAGAGCTCTTGTTGCAGCGCGCCAAGATCCTGATACAGCGACTTTTCTCCATGTCCCTGCAAAAAAGCAACTGTCTTTCTATCAGCAGTCGTCAGTCGGTGGATGGTGCGCGTTATCTGGTACTCCAAGTCTCCCGTTTGCTGGATGAACGGAATCACTTCATGCTGATCAAGATACGATATGGTCAAG
The DNA here is from genome assembly GCA_002774425.1 of Parcubacteria group bacterium CG08_land_8_20_14_0_20_48_21. Taxonomy (GTDB): domain Bacteria; phylum Patescibacteriota; class Patescibacteriia; order UBA1544; family UBA1544; genus UBA1544. Next base: position 3,592 of record PEYJ01000038.1, read on the forward strand.
CCCAAAAAACCTTGCTGCACCTGGTATGCATCCTGCTGAATAACATTGAAGCGCACCGGCGCAATGCCGGCTTCCTGCGCTCGTTGCGCCGCCGCTTCACTGCCATCCAGCGTCGTCACCTCCACACGGAGAGCATTCCATCCCGCGCGCTCGTAGTCGTTCAAAAGATCCCGCACGTCGCGCGCAGTGAGTGCAACTTGTGCGGGAAGTTTTTGAGAAACGTAGAGCGTCAGCGTCACGACGTCAGGCAGATGCGCGACAGTTTGCTTCGTCGCATCCGTGAGCGTGTATATTTTTGCATCGGTAAAATCAAACCGCCCAGGTATGAATCCACCTGTAAGATTGATGGCTATCGCGAGCGCGACCACAATTGCCGTTCCCACTTTCAGCCGCAGGTAGGATGCGCTTGTCCGTGGCACGCGCTTGCGCTCCAGCAGCAAATACGTTGCGAACGCAAAAACGGCAATAAGCGACACAAAATACACGAGGTCGCGTACGTCCAGAACGCCTCGCGCCATATTCTGAAAGTGTGTGAGAATACTTAGGTGCTGGAAGCCGACATTCAGAGGATACGGCAAGGAGAGCGTTACGACGGGAAATCCCGCAATGACGAGAAAAAACGCGACCCCGATACCGACGATGAATGCGATCACCTGATGTTTGGTGACCGCAGACGCAAAGACGCCCACTGCGGTAAGCCCTGCCGCCATAGAAAGCGCCCCGAGATACTGCCCGAACACCACCCCCAAGTCCAGGGCGCCTCCGCGCGCAATGCCGATAACTGCGGGAAAAGTCAGGAGAATAGCTGATGCAACAAAAAGCCAGCAGCCAAGTATTTTTGCACCGAGTATTTCCCCGAGTCGCACCGGCTGCGTCGTGAGGAGTTCCCATGTTCCTTCTTTTTCTTCCTCGGCAACCGCACGCATGGTAACCGCAGGAACAAAGAACATGAGAAACCATGGCAGTAAATCAAACAGTGGCCGCATGGATGCCTCGCCGTTTAAAAGCGCCGTATGGAAAAAGAAGAAAAAGTTTGCCGCGAGAAACACGACTAACAGCACATACGCGGTCGGATGATCTACAAACGTACGCCATTCTTTTTTTACGAGCGTGTACCAAGGTGATTTCATACGGTAGTTTGTGTAAGTCGGGTAAAGACATCTTCAAGACCTTTGCGCTCGTGCCGCAATTCCCACAGCGTCCAGCCGCGTTCTTTTGCAAGACGAAAGATAGCGGGTCGCAGGTCCCCTTCACCAACAACTTCAAGCACCAGTTGCTTTCTGTGGTGATGTACTTCATAACTCGCCACACGCACCCTTCCCAGCGATATCATGCCGTTGCGGACATTAGCGCCTTCAACTTCAACGGCAATGCGTTGCCGCTCACCGCCGCTTGCCAAAAGAGTATCAACACTACCTTCGGCGGCGAGTTTCCCTGCATTGATGATGATCAGCCGATCGCAAGTATGTTGCACCTCGGAGAGTACGTGCGTGCTCAAGAGTACGGTATGGTCACGACCCAAACGATGTAAAAGATCCCGAATCTCCAACCGTTGATTGGGATCCAGCCCCTCGGTCGGCTCATCCAAAATGAGTAAGTCCGGTTCGTGCAAAATCGCGGCAGCTAGGCCTGTGCGCTGGCGGTAACCCTTGGAAAGTTCCACAATCGGCTTATAGACAACCCCTTCAAGCGAGGTAAGAGAAACGGCACGATCAAGCGCCTTACGCAGTACGGATTTGGAAACACCGTGCGTACGAGCCGAAAACGTGAGGTATTCCATAACTGACATTTCAGGATACAGTGGATTGTTCTCCGGCAGGTAGCCGATGCGCCGTTTGGCATACAGCGGATTTTCGCTCATCGCAACACCGTCAAGCGTAACCGTGCCTCCGTCCGGCTCATAGTAATTGGCGAGTATGCGCATGGTGGTCGTTTTTCCGGCACCGTTCGGACCCAACAAACCGACAACCTCTCCTTTCCCTATGGAAAAAGAGAGATCGGCTATCGCCTGTGTCGTACCGAAATTTTTTGAGATGTTGTTGACCTCCAACATAAGAAAAATTATTACTTCACTATTATAAACCCAAGAGAATATGTGTCAAGCTGGTATAGCAATATATTCCTTGCCAAACTGTGTTTTCATGATTATGCCAACGCTGTTTTAGGGTATGTAACGCATGCCTGCTACTTTTAAGAAAGTTTGGTCATCAAGCATAAGCCTGTTGACAACCTTACTGGCATTTTAACCTTATTTTTGTTATACTTTCAGTGTATCATATAGTGTTGTATACACAAAAATGCTTCGGAAAGGAGGTGAAATGCTATGAAAATGTCTTGCAATGTTGGTGTCACCGATAAAATTGTTCGTGTAGTTATCGGCATTATCGGTTTATGGCTCGCTTCCGCCTATAGCCCGTTGTGGTTACTGCTCTCATTGGCAATGTTCCTAACTGCAGGAGTAAGTTGGTGTCCGGTCAATAAGATGATGGGGGTCAACACCTGCCATGTCAAAACCGAGCATACGAAAGATGAACACAAAAAAGAGGGTGGAATGGCTAAGCCCATGAAAGAGCAGACTCCAAAAGAAGAATCTATGATGCCCGAGGATCACAAAGATGATACGGGATCCGGTGAATCAAAATTGGAAATGTAATTCCGAAATTGGAAAGGGAAATCTTTTCAAACATGAATCCCGTCCGCTGTTTGCGGACGGGATTTTATTGATTCGTCGGTCAAAAATAGGAGGTCTAATTTTGGAGTATATTTACAACAATGGATTATTCATTACTGGAATTATCCCGGACGTCCATGTGGATTACTTAATAACCCATGGATACTTGTCCAAAATGACGTGGACTGATATATTTTCTTGCTTTTTCCCCTTATCCCGACTATAGTTACCCTACCTATGCAGCCATTTGCACTACCACCCCATCTGCGTCATTTGAGCAAACTTGCGCCACTATTTTTCATCGCTCTCTTTATCGTGCTGCTCAAGTTTCCTCAAGTTTTTATGGTACTGCTCATCTTGGGTATTGCAGCCTCGCGTTTCTGGCCGCACATACGCAAACTCTTGGACGAGCGATCAAAAGACACCAAGTTTATCAACATTCCTGCATCTTCAAAAAACTTTACTTTCTTACACACTATACCTATGCATCCAGGCAAAATTGTGCGCTGGGTTTTGGGACTGGTTGTCCTGGGACTCATACTCGTCAACTCCATCGTCATTGTGCCTGCGGGCGCAACCGGCGTGTACCACCTGTTCGGCAAGGTACGCGATGAAGAATTATCCTCCGGCATACACCTCATCAACCCCTTTGCGCGTATAACCCTGATGAGCGTCCGTACCGAAGGATACACCATGAGCATCGCGCAGGGCGAAGGCAATCGATCCCAAAGCGATGCCATAGATGCGCTCACCAAAGAGGGTTTAACCGTAACCCTGGATCTTACGATATTTTACCGTTTGCAGGAAATGAGCGCATCAGACGTGTTTAAAAATCTTGGTACAAACTATGAAGAAAAGATTATCCGTCCGTCCATCCGAGCTGCCATTCGCGAAGTGATAGCGGGATATGAGGCAAAGGATATATATTCCGAGAAGCGAGATGAGGCGGCACAGCAAATACTTTCTCAACTGGATATCGCCTTGGAGGAGCGTGGCTTTGTTGTGGAAAACGTTCTGCTACGCAATGTAATTTTGCCTCCCAAGCTTGCTGAAAGCATTCAAAGCAAACTGACCGCGGAACAGGAATCCGAACGCTACGACTTTATCCTTGATAAAGAAAAGAAGGAAGCTGACCGCAAGCGCATTGAAGCCGAGGGGCAGCGTGATGCGCAAAAAACTATCAATGAAAGCTTGACCGATCGGTATCTGAACTACCTCTACATCCAACAGTTGAAAGATAAGCCGGGAACGTTTTATGTTCCCGTAAGTCCGGCTAACGGCTTGCCGCTATTCAAGAATGTACCGTAAGCACAGGAAGGCAAAGTACGCGAAAATAAAAAACTTGTAACCTAACCACCACCAATGGCATACCATGGGTGGTGTTGACTTATTGCAAAAAATGTACTATAATAGTAGTCGTTTTACTGCTCTTTAGAATTGTAACCGACCCCCAACCCCGCGTGGAGAGTGGAAATCTAATGAAAAATTTTATGAGTTTTCATTGAGCATAATGCTCAATGTATGGGCATTTTTTGGCGTGGTGCTGTCCTGGTATAGCACCACGCGTGCAGTGCGGACAAGGTACCGATGTCCGAACTGCAAACGCAGGAGGGTGTATATGGAGGAGGGAGAATGTACAATAGTGTCGCTTTTGCCATCAGGCATTCGGTGGCGTGAGCTGCACTGTAGATGTTGCGAAAGAAGGTGGGGAGTCCAACATGTGATTGTTGGACTGGAGTATGAGCAAAGATACGCCGCCAGATATGTTAGTGCTCTGGCGGAGAGGATTTGGCAAAAATGTTTCTAACTTCTACTGGTGTAATAGAGGTTAGAAGTAGTACGGCATGGTACACAACCCTGCCGTTTTTTCTTTTCTAACTATGCCACTTCTCTTCCCTAGCCCCCTCTTTCCCATTAACCCAACGTGCGAGCGTAAAAAGCAAGTCCGAGAGCCGGTTGAGATACTGCTTGGCAAGCGAATTGATACGATCTTCTTTTTCAAACGCCACAACCGCACGCTCCGCGCGGCGGCACACCGCACGCGCCAAGTGCATCTGCGCGCCAAGTATACTACCCCCGGGAAGAATGAAGTGTTTGAGTTCCGGTATGTCTTGATCAAGCTCGTCAATACGGTTTTCCAGAAATGTAAGGTGTGCTTGGGTAATGCGCGGCGTATTGCCCGCACCATCCATCGGCGCCGCCAAATCCGCGCCAAGTACAAAGCAGTCGTTTTGGATATGTTGTATAAGATGCGCAGCATCAGGAAGAGTTTTTGCTTCTACCGCCGCAATGCCCAATGTGGCATTCAATTCATCAACCGAACCTATCGCCTCAATCGTGCAGCTGCGCTTGGACACGCGCTTCCCGTCGGTAAGTCCCGTCTCTCCCCTGTCTCCGGTTTTAGTGTAAATTTTCATAAGCCATTTTTTATCATGAAGTTGTTGAGAAATCAATATACATGTGCTATACCACGTCTAACCTTTTTTGTTTATGCACCCCGTTCATTGAAAGGGTACATTCGTGGAATTAACACCTCTCTTCTGCATGTGGCTTGAAGAAAACGAAAGCGGTGTCATTCACTACCATGAGAGGTATGAAAAAGGATACGAACTTTCGGAAGAAAGTTTAATGACTTTTTGCGGCATAGACGCTCCCGAAGATCTCTCCCGTATCGTCTACGAGCAATCGGTACAGAATGCGATTGCGTACGGTGGACCGTTTTGCGATAAATGTTCCGCGGAAGCATTTGACACCGGGTACGATTACGGTAAATACGCCATCATGGAAAATTTCGTGGTAATGCGACTCCCAAGTATTTCCTTTTGTGGTCAGTTGCACATTCTCAATGGTTGTTTTTCAAGCGGCAACGCGCCAAATCTTCCAATATACCTGATCGCTGGAAGCAATGCAAATTCTTGAAAAAAGCGTGCAACATGCTCGCAAGCCATTTTGGACTCGTGGACGGGAACGATGCATTAGCTGGCAATAAGATTATGTGACTAAGTCCGCAACAACTCGCCGCGGAATGCCGCAAGAAGGAGCTGCGAGACGGACTTAAATGGATGAAAATTCAAAATCAGTATCATGCAGGCACTTAGACATCATTAGACAGCACACTTTGACAATTTGTTCAACGTGGACTTGCTGGCTTCAAGTCCTTTTTTGTTTTCCCACAACGCCCCTCTTTTTGGGAGGGGCGCAGGGAATTTCTGTTTCATTGCGGCGTCCCGCAACATTTGTAAATTTTGTTTCTGTTAAGGCACGACAAGATTTTTTTGGATGAAGAAGATGCCTATGGCTATAGACCTTATTCGCACTTGGTGTATCCGCAGCTCTTGCAGTGGTAGCAGCCGTTCTCATTAATCATGCTTTGCGCATCACATTGCGGACATACTTCAAAGTTCGCCGCTTCGCGCACAGACGCAAGCGCGGAACTTTGGTTAAACAACTCCAGCGCTTTTGCCACCGCATCCGGCACCGAATGGAGTTGCCGTCCCTGATACCAGCTGTTATATCTTCCCTTAATACCTTTGAGCGTTTTTATGACTTCAGGGGTGGAGCCACCGTGCTGCAGATATAGGCTGATAAGTCTCCCCAAAGCGTCCGCATACGCTTTTTCTTCGCTTCCCGATTTGCCGATGGTTACAAACACCTCCTGCAATTTATCCGATCGGTTGTTGTGATTTGCCGTAATGTAGATACTGCCCTGCTGCATTTTAAACTTTGCGGTCTTGCCAGTGAGCAACAAATGGTCATCACGATCAAAGGAATCCTCGGGAGAGATTATCCCGTTATCCGACAAAGATTTTTCTGCATCTGGAGCTTCCACAATAAACGGCGCGGGTGTTGTTGCGCTTTGTGGGAGAGGTACGTTTTGCGCAATTGCTTGTTCGTGCGTGGTTATCTTTTTCTTGTCTTTCTTGTCAGTAATGAGAATGCCCTCGCGCGATCCCTCGCGATAGACCGTCATACCCTTGCAACCAAGCTTCCATGCCTGAAAATAGATATTTTTTACTTCCTCCATGCTGATGTCTTCCGGAAGATTGATGGTAGAAGATATGGCATGATCGATGTGCTTCTGCATGGTCGCCTGCATTTTCACGCGTAAGTAGGGATTGATTTGGTGCGAGGTTACAAAAAAATCCGGTAGCTGCTCCTCGTCCTCCAACCCCTCCTGCTCCATATACTGTTTAACGAGCGTATGGTATACCTTGAAAAATTCCTGCGAGAGCGATTCGGATCTGCGTGTGTAGGATAGGGCGAAAATTGGCTCTACTCCAGATGTGGTACCCGCAAGCGTCGCAATGGATCCGGTTGGCGGTATGGTCAAAAGCGCGGCATTGCGCAGACCATGTTCGTTAATCCGGGCAACAATTTTCGGATGCACGCGCTCCCGCAGAAACGGCTGCGCCAAATGCTTCTCCTTATCCCACGCCGTAAACGTGCCTTTTTCAATAGCAAGATTAACACTCTCGTCGTATACGATGTTCTTCATCCAGTCAAACAGCGTATCCACAAATGCTATTGCCTCTTCGGTGTCATACCGCATTTTCAGCTGTATGAGCATGTCACCAAGCCCCATAAACCCAACGCCGATGCGCCGCGAGCGTCGTGAGGCGAGCTTCTGCTCTTCTAAAGCGTGTTTCTCATCATTGTAGGTGAGTACGTTATCCAAAAACCTTGTGCCAAACCGCAGTGCTTTTTCCAGCCGATCCCAATCCATACCCGAGGTGTCAGAAAACGGGTGCTGGATAAACCGCGCCAAATTGACGCTGCCAAGGCAACAGCAGCCGTATGGATCCAGTGGAATTTCCGCACAAGGGTTGGTGGAGAGTATCTCCATGCCATTATACTGGGTAGTGGAATACTTCTCCATCTGGCTCCAGAATAAGAGCCCCGGCTCCGCGTGGCCGTGCGCCGATTCCACGAGCATGGTCCACAGATCCCGAGCGCGAACGGTTTTACGCACATCAACTTTTTCGTTTATAAATTTCAATTCAAAATCCCTGTCGTTTTCCACCGCTTCCATGAACTCATCCGTTATCCGCACCGATATGTTGGCGTACCGCACCTTATCCAGATTGCGCTTCACCTTGATAAAATCCTCAATATCCGGATGATCCACCGGCATCGTAATCATGAGCGCGCCGCGCCTGCCGGACTGCCCTATGGTACCGGTGGTAATGGACATCAAATCCATAAAGGAAACCGATCCGGTTGAGACAATGGCTGAATTGTTGACCGGTGCGCCTTTCGGCCGCAAGATGCCAATATCGCCTCCCACACCCCCGCCATAGCTATAGGTGCGTGCCGCCTCTTTGCACCAATCAAAAATACTCTCAATAGAATCCTTCTTCATCGGGATTACGTAACAATTGAGAAGTGTCGTCTTTCGTTGCTGTCCGGCACCAAAAAGGATTCTTCCCCCCGGCACAAAACGAAAATCTTCCAAAAGCCAGTAAAAATTCTCTTCCCATTCGCGCTGTTTCTCCGGAGACCCTTCCGCTGTGGCGATTTCGTGCGCAACGCGCCGCCACATTTCCGACGGCAGCGACTCTACGCGGTCTCCCTGCATGTCCTTGAGAGCATACTTTTCCTGAAAGACGCGCGCCCGCAACTCATCGCCGCCAAACCACCGTAATGTTTTTTCATCTATGAGCTGTTTTTCCTGCCCTGGTATCATAGGGAAAATGGTTAGAGGGGGGGGTAAACCATATGCTTTGCTATATGCGTACACCACTAGATATAGTGGTGTCCACAACGAGTATACCACAAGATATTGTGTTGTCCAGTGGATAACTCACTCACGCAGCCCGCAGCGCAAGTCCCTCCATTCATGAGAGAGGTGTTAGGAGATAACAAGAGCGTTTGGACATAAAAAAACGGGCGGCAACCCGAATAGTTTACCCAAAAAGAAATGCTATCCGTATAACAATTGCCTCACGTTTGGCATACTATGGGTGCGGAAAAAATGCTCCATAGCACGCGCATTGAGCAACCCTTCCTGCGTGCCGATTTTTTGCACGACGGATGCCGCATTCGCGGCTCCCCAATGAAGCGCGTCAGTGTACGTAAGTCCCCGCGCAAGGGCGGCAATGAATCCCGCCGCATGGGCATCACCCGCGCCAGTTTGCGCGATAGTTTTTACCTTGTACGCCCCACAATGAAAAAACTTCTCTCCATCACAGAGCAACGTACCCCTTGTGCCATCCGTAATTACGACTATTTTTGCTCCATAGCGGATAAAGGCTTTGGTGAGCAGCAAGTCCTTTGGTTTTTTCCCCACTAATCGCTCGGCTTCCTGGCGATTGATAAAGAGAACTTCGGATGCCGCAAGCACAGACGCAAGTTCTTTGATACCCTTTGCAATCTGCTGCGAACCCGGGTTGAAAGCGAGTTTTGCGTTGAGATAACCTGCCTGTACCACCGTATCTTTTGCAAGGCGCGCAAATCCCTTTGCTGAAGCCGAGGTAAGATAGACCCACGTGGTTGGTTTGAGTTTTGGTAAGAGATAGCTTCGCTCCACGTGATAGGAGAGGACAGTACGCTCGCCCCTATAATTGAGCAGTATGGAGTTGTTGGTTCGTGTCTTTCTATCGTGTACGATATAGGATTCAGCAACATTTGCGCGTATCAAGTCATCGTGTACGACTTTGCCAGAAAGTCCGGATCCAAGAACGGTAAAAATGGCGGTTTTCATGCCAAGTTTTGCCGTGGCAGTTGCCACGTTGACCGCATTACCACCCGCAGACTGGCTAAAATGGTCAACGGGTATTTTCTCGCCGAACGGCAAATTGAGCATCCGCGCCTCTTGGTCAACAGATACGACCGTATGCTTTTGCGGCAAACGTACAAAGGTATCAAGGGTGGCATCGCCAACGGTAATGAGATCAAACATAATGTGTGTTTTTACGTTTCATGAGGAGGGCTTTGAGTGCCTGTTGTACAATTTTTTCCTTCGTCAGTCCGTGTTTTTGCAATAATTCCTCCGGTTTACCGGATTCGCCAAAAGTATCGTTGACACCCATGCGCAGAACCGGTACGGGATGCAAGGAGCTTACGAGCTCCGCTACCGCGCTTCCAAGCCCTCCCGCAATTTGATGCTCTTCCAGGGTTACAAGTGCACCCGTTTCTCTTGCCGCTTGCACAAGCGTTGCTGCGTCCAACGGTTTTATGGTGTGACAATTAATAACGCGTAAGGATACCGCGTGTCGCTGCGCAAGCAGTTCTGCCGCGCCGAGCGCTTCATAGAGCAAAGGTCCCGCCGCAATGAGCGTTACGTCGTTCCCCTTACGGAATATTTCGGCTTTACCAAGCGTAAAAGGAGTTTCTTGGGTCGTCATGACGGGTGTGGCATGGCGCATAAGCCGCAGGTATGCGGGACCTTTCGTGCGCGCAAGCATTTGTGTCGCTTTTTCCGTTTCCACCGCGTCACACGGCACGACGACCGTTATATTTGGCAGCACCCGTGTAAGCGCGATATCCTCTAGCGCTTGGTGCGTTGCGCCATCAGCTCCCGCAGATAAGCCCGCATGAGATCCGATGATCTTTACATTGACACGCTGGTGGCTTATCGCAAGCCGGATTTGCCCCCAATTCATCCCGGGAGTAAACGCGGCATAGGAAGCCATGAATGGAATTTTACCGGCGAGCGCCAAACCTGATGCGATTCCTGCCATGTTCTGTTCGGCAACACCGCACTCAACAAAACGTTCGGGAAATTGTGCCGCAAATAGGTCCATAGCAACCGAAGCCGTAACATCCGCACACAAGCCGACCACGCGCTTGTCCTTTTGAGCGGCTTTTACGAGCCCTTCGCCGAATCCGGTTTTTATGGCTTTCTTGGTAACATCAGAAGAAAAAATATGGTGTGCGAGGTGCATAGTATGCGAAGTCAGTCGTAGACAATGGTTCCGCGCAGGGATCGGAGTTCTTCCAATGCTTGGTTCTCCTCATTCCCTTTTTTCGGTGATCGCCCATGCCAGCGAAAATCCCGCTCCATGAACCCAATGCCTTTGCCGGGAATGGTATGCGCGAGAATAAGTGTTGGCTTTTCATAGATGGCCTTTGCCTGATTACAGGCATCAATAATCATCTCCAGGTTATGTCCGTCAATTTCCAGTACGTGCCAGCCGAATGACTCCCACTTGTCCCGCAGAGGTTCTAACGGCATGACGTGTTCGGTGTTTCCGTCAATTTGGATGTTGTTGCGATCCACAATACCGATGAGATTTCCCAGGCGTTCCTTGCCGGCAAACATCGCACTTTCCCAAATTTGCCCCTCATTCAGTTCGCCATCACCCATGATGCAGTACGTTGTCCAGCGCGCGCCGTCCATGCGCGCCGCCAACGCTAAACCTGCTGCTTGCGAGAGACCCTGTCCCAAAGGTCCCGATGCGGTCTCCAGTCCTTTGAGCCTACCGGGATGTGGATGTCCCTGCAAGGGGCTGCCAAACTTGCGCAATGTGCGCAGTTGCGCAAGTGGAAAATAACCCGTGCGCGCCATCGCCGCATAGCGCGCGGGTACAATGTGTCCCGCAGAGAGTATGAGCCGGTCACGATAGCTCCATGTTGGATTTTTCGGGTCATGCCGCAGCACGCGGAAATACAGAGCGGTAAATACATCCGCCATGCCAAGGGATCCAGCCGCATGTCCCGAACCGGCTTCAGCCAGCATGGCGACGATGTCCTGCCGCAAGGTATTCGCCATTTTTTGCAATTGTGCAAGCGTCATACGCTGTTGGCAAGTGTGTACAATTTTTCGTAAGCGCTTTGGGCGTTTGGTGAACCCGTAATGGCGGATCCGACGGCAAAACGATCCGCACCCGCCCGCGCAATAGCCTGGATATTCGTTTTGCGCACCCCGCCGTCAACCGAAACTACGATTCCCGGGTAGCGCTTCTTGAGCGCGGCGACGGTTGCGAGCGCTTTGGGATTGAAACGCTGACCTTGTTTTCCAGGGACAACCCCCATGACCATGAACGTATTGGCTATTTGGCTATAGCCGGCGAGTTCCACAATTGGGTCTTCGGGATTCATGGCAATGCCGGCTTCTATGTTGCGCCGCCGAATATCCTGAATGAATTCAAAACCGTCCGCAACGGCCTGCACATGAAAAATGATACGCTTGCAACCCATGGCTGCGAGATCTTTCATGTATTTCTGCGGCCTGGCGACCATGAGATGAGCCTCCCATGGCAAGGAAATAAGTTCGCGTTTCAGCGCAAGTGGCAAAAGTGTCCTTCCTTCCGCAAGTGTATTATCCAAAATATCAATCTGCACGAATGGCGCGAAAGGCGCAAGCTTCTCCAGCGTCAATCGAAATACGCGCGCGGAACTCGTGAGAATGGCGGGAAGTACTTCTCGGATTTTTTCCATAATCTTACCCCATTTTATGTGTACGCCTTGTACGACGGCTGACGCTCTCAAAAAGTGTTGCGCGCCAAGCAGCAAGAATGGTTTGCGCTTTGTGAGCGTGGATTGTGTCGCCGGCAAACACCAATACATTTGTGTTGTCCTCCCGCTTGCCGCGAACCGCTTCTGCAACCGTGTGCGCAACGGATGCGCGAATGCATGGATATCTATTTGCCGCGATCACCATGCCGATACCGCTGCCGCAAATGAGAACCCCTTGCGCGCGTGGATGTTTGCGCATACGCGCAACGACTTTTTTCACATAATCAGGGTAGTCAACCGGCTTTGGCGTATGGGTGCCCAAATCCTCAAAGACAATGCCCTCACGAGCGCAGAATGTTGCAAGTTTGCGCTTGAGTACGACACCGCGGTGATCCGATGCGAGATAAAGCATAGGTAAAGAGTTACGCTTGATATGCCGATCCGAAAAGACGTAGGTAACGACCTGTCGTAATGCGCATGGCATCGCGACACGCACCAAAAAGTTCTCTCGGATTATAGGATTTTGGATGTTTCTTAAGAAACCGGCGCGCCGCCGTATTGCAGGAGATGCGGAGCGACGTATCAATGTTGATTTTTGCAATGCCAGCGGCAATGGATTTTTTCAGCACCGCATCCGCAACGCCTTCGGATGCTCCGTGCAATACCAAGGGCAGGGAAACGGCGCGCCCGATATCCCTGACACGCGCAACATTGAGGTGTTCACGCAAAACTTGACGTCCATGCGCCAATCCAACGGAAATTGCCAATGCGTCAACGCGCGTAAGTTCTGCAAACCGCTGTGCTTCGTCCGGATCGGTGAGTAAATGCTCACGGGCGCGTATGCCGTCTTCTTGACCAGCAATAACGCCCAACTCACCTTCAATACTCACACCCAATCCGTGGGCAAATTTTGCAAGCATTCTGGTTTTTTGGACATTTTCCCGAAAAGGCAAGCGCGATCCGTCAAACATGAGTGAAGTATAGCCTGCCTTCGCGGCGGCTCGCAGAAGCGATATATCTCTGCCATGATCAAAGTGGAGTACCACGGGAATGCGCACGCGAGATGCCAAAGAAGTTACCAGCGCAACCAGCTCAAATAATCCCGCGTAGGCAATCGCTTGCTGCGAGGTTTGCAAGATAACTGGAGCGCGCAACTCTACTGCTGCATCTAATACGGCCTGTGCAGATTCCAAATTGGAGATATTAAAAGCTCCGACGGCGTAGCCATTCTTCCGGGCGCGCGGCAAAAGGTCATGAAGTGTTGCGAGCATGGGGAAAGATTAACAATACTGGTGTGAAATACCGCTCCTGCTGATACAAACTACGGCAAAGTGGCAAGCATGCGTGATTTTTCCATGAGTGATTTGAATTTGCGCTGTTCGGCAAGCAACGATTGTTCTTCGGTACTCAAAAGATAGTGCAATACCGGTGCCAAACTTTTCGTGGTCACCAACACGTCCGCGCATTCCGCCAACACCTGCCGATGCACGACACCGGTAAATCCTATGAGCAGATGCACGTCATCGTACACTGCTGCATCAGTGGCGGCATCTCCCACGTATGCCTTGGTACCGCGCAAATGATGCAAAGGAGCGCGTTTGCCTTCGGGGCTAAAAATAAACGACCCGTGATCATAGTCCCTATAGGCACCATCGCGATGAAAAGAGAGGCGACAGGCAAAGGTATGCGCTCGCGGGATTCTGCATGCATCGGCTACCACGCCAATGGTACGCCAAAACCCCCCGCTGATAAGATATACTTTTTTTTCAAGTGCCTCAAGCGCCTGCAGCACCGGTTTCGCATCTTCAACGCAATGCGCCAAATATGCATCTCCAAGAGCACGCACTTCATCAAGTGAAGGCCGCAAGATCTCAATACGCTTGCGGAAACTTTCCCCAAACGGCATGACCCCCTCCATGGCGGAGCGGGTTAACTCTCCAACTTCCGTCATTCTTCCTTTTTGTGCGGCTAAAAAATCCATGCCCTCAATGGAACAGAGGGTTGATTCTACGTCAAATATTATATAATTATATGGTGGCTTTGGTACACGTGCCATACGTTGTATATGAAGATACTCCATTGAAAATCAGTTGTTCACTCCGACACACCGTTTCTATGCATGATACGCCTTTTTACAGGAGAAGTCAAAAAGTTGTTTGCAATGCATTTTTCAGTACACACGTCAATTCCCAGCGTGACCATCGCGCTCTTTCTCAAACTCGCTCCTTTAGACTCCGTTTGAAAGCCATGCGCGCTTTGTGTTCCGAACGGAACTGAAAAATGCACGACTCGCAGGGAGCAAGGAAATTGCGTAGTGAAAATTCTTTGGAAATCGGGATGTGTGGGGCGGCATTTGCAGCTTTGAGATTGATCTACACGACTTCCTCCTTCTTTTCCCGAATGAAAGAGAAAAGCTCCTCCAGCAATTCAACGAGCATTTTAAAAGGTGCCTCAATGATGAAATCAAAAATGAAGATGAAAATATTGACGCGCGCAAAATTTACCGATAGCCACCTTCCCGCGCGCACAATAGGCAGAGTCAGCGCGTCAAAGAGGAATGTGAGAAAATTTCCGCTGCGTTCAACCACCACAAGTCTCTTGGCGCTTTGACGAATACGCAAGCCGAAGAAACTGACGAGTGACAGGAAGAAGAGGAAAAAGACACCTCCCAGCAATGAAAAATCAAAGTAGCGCAGCGCGACAACCAGCACGCCGAAAGAAAGTACGAATAGCAGGCTATAGAGACCATAGAAAATTGCGCCAAAAATGGAGAAAACGGAGCGGGTGGGAGCTTTTTTGAAACGCATGACATCCAATGCCTGCCCATGCACAATACGCATAACGCCTTTTTGAATGATCGTGGTATTTTTTTCGTTTGGCAGTTGTATGAAAACCGCAATGAAGAACATGAGCAGGGGATGGAAGAGCGTATTTATCCCGAGCGCAGTCATTTTTATCTCTCCGTACAGATAGTAGTCGTAGGGAATCTCCAAAGCGAGCGCCAAGAGTATTTTGGTAACAAAAATGTAGATGATCGCGCGCCGCGCGGAACGACGCAATACCACTTGCGCATCTTTATAGCGCTCGGCGCAGACGCTCCGTACTTCATCGTTTAAGAATTGCTGATCATGCAACAGTTGTGCATTGCGTTCGGGTTTCCGTAAAAGGATGTGTCGCAGAATGGTAAAGTAGACAGCGGGACGATGCAGCTTGCGCTGGAGATCAAAACCCAAAGGATGGGTAATATGCCCTTCAATGGTATCATGGATGAGCGTAAGCGGAATACCGAGCGAGGATACTTGCGCAGGTGTTACGATCTTCCAGTCCGGATAGTAGCGTACGAAAAGCTGCCAGCGCAGCAGGGCATGATCCGCCTTAAACAGCGCACGGTACAGTGCCAGAAGCACCTGGATGTCCTGTTCCTGCTCGGTAAATGACGAGCGCACGAAATCAATCCTGTGGCGTACGGTTTGATACATGGCCTCCGCCAGCGCATCATCGCGGACGGGAGAAACCAATGCGCGCTCCATCTCAAAACTTGCCACATTCAGCAGCCAATGAAGATGCGGATGCCGCGCGGACAGACCGCGTTTTTCTCCGTTTGCCTCGGCAAGCAGCAAGTACTTCGCCAGCATGCGATCCAATTCTTCTGCTTTCTTTACGGAAATCGTATCATTTTCCAAGTAGCGCCCGCGAATAAGTTCTATAATGAGCGATCGCCCCACATGCTCTTTTTTATTCTCCACGAGCACCTTGCGCTTAATAATACGCTCTATGGCCGCGCGGCGCAGTACGTGTTCATCATTCGCATCTATCGCGTTGCGTATTTTTTCATACGCAAACGAAAGTCCCGCAATGGTATCTTCAATTTTAATATATTCCACGTCGCGGCCGTATGCGGTGGCAGTTGCGGCAGGACGAAAAGTATGGAGAAGATCCTGCATGGACTCGGCAATGGATGAGGACATACGTTACGGCTGCAAAAAATCGGTATTGCCATCCAGCATGAGCACGACTTTTTGTACATGGGGATATTGCAAGAGCGTTGCGGTAAGTTGTGCACTAACGGCAAACACATTACACGATCCTCCAAAACCCAACCACGCATCGCCACCCGCAAGGTCTATGGTGGCTATACCGTTTGCGAACGTAACCGCGCGAATGGTGACCCCTTCGGGTAACGCGGTAATATAGCCGCTCGTTTTCTCTTTTTCCGTTACGCCTTTGAGCAGTTCATCTACCGATGCGCGCAAGATATCGTTACCTCGTTGTATCGTACGTCGCACCGGCCATACTTGCGCGCAATCGTCACTCGGGTCGCCATTGGTATTGCCAAAATACACAAAAACCGGAAGCTTGTCTTTGGCAACCTGCGGTCGGTTGTCCAGTTCCTCTTCCTGCGGTTTATCAGCGCTCAATGTTACTGGCGGTGGTACGACAAACATGCTCCGCGTATTTTGAGCGATGACCGCTATGCCAACCGCTACGGCAAGTATTGTCGCCACGACAATACCCAACAACAATCCTATGTGGAAGTGTTGCCGCAAAAAAGGAGAACGAGGGGTTGTTTTTTTTGCTGGTTGCGACATACGTATACGTATATAACTCACCTGCATGGGGTATGCTGATGTAGATTCCTTATTTACTACGGTTGCAGTATACCATATTTTTCCTTCAAAAACCACTGTTGCGACATTGCTTGCGGCACAAAGATATGCTACGTTGGTTCTATGTTGCAGCAGTTTTCCCTCTCATTCGCCCGGACGTTGCGAAAATTACTCGCACAACTGTATCCGCGCGCAAACTTTGATGGTGTGTCTTTTCCATTAGTTATCCCACCTCAACCGGACATGGGTGATTTTGCATTACCATGTTTTGCCATCGCACAGCGCCTCAAAGAGCCTCCCAAGCAGATTGCTGCAACGCTTGCAGAAGCGTTGCACCCGACCTCACTTATTGCCTCATACAGCTCTATGGGACCGTATCTCAATATTTCAGTCAAGCGTGCATCCTACATTGCCCGTGTTGTCAGTGCTATAACTCGGCGAGGAGCGGCATACGGTACGCACAGGGCGAACAGGCGCAAGCGCGTCATGGTGGAATTTTCATCTCCAAATACGAACAAGCCGCAGCACCTGGGACATGTTCGCAATAACGTGTACGGAGCCGCAATTGCCAACTTACTCGCCGCTTCCGGCATCCACGTCGTACGGGCGAATCTCATAAATGATCGTGGCATACACATCATGAAATCAGTCCTTGCGTATCAGCGATGGGGAAAGAGCGAAACGCCGAAACGCGCGGGAGTGAAAGGCGATTGCTTCGTTGGTGAGTGGTACGTCCGCTTTGAACGGGAAGCGAAAAAAAATCCGGAGCTGTTGGAGGAAGCCCAAGCGCTGTTGCGCTTGTGGGAAACGGGAGATGACACAACGCGGCGTGTATGGAAACGCATGAATGCATGGGTACTGGAAGGCTTTCGTACAACCTATAGCCGCCTCGGCATCGCGTTTGACAAAATCTATTTTGAGAGCGAGCTCTACGAACAGGGCAAACGCATCGTGCTGCAGGCACTTGCCGCGGGCATCTGCTATAAGCGTCCCGATGGCGCAATTGAGATAGATCTCTCTGGCGAGGGATTGGATAAAAAGGTGTTGTTGCGGGCGGATGGCACGAGCATTTACATTACGCAGGATCTTGGCGCGACGGTGAAGAAGTTTGAAGAGTACAAACTTGATGAGGCGTACTGGGTCGTTGCATCCGAACAAAATTATCATTTTCACGTACTCTTCGCGCTGCTCAAAAAACTCGGTTACCCTTTTTGGGATCAATGTCATCATATTGCGTATGATCTCGTACACCTGCCTGAGGGTCGCATGAAATCTCGGGAGGGCACCTCCGTTGACGCAGATGATCTGCTGGATCGTTTGGAAACGCTCGCACGAGAAACGGTTATCGCAAAACATCCGCGCATTGCCAAAAGAGAAGCGACAAAACGCGCGCGGATCATTGCGCTGGGCGCGCTGAAATTCATGCTCGTCAGAGTCGCTGCAAACAAAACCATTACATTCAATCCCAAGTCCGCACTCTCATTTGAAGGTGCAACAGGTCCTTACATCCAATATACCTACGCGCGAGCAAAGAGCATTTTGAGAAAGGGCTTGACAGTGAAAAAAGCGGTCCACCAAAAAAAGCGCGCCACAGGCACTGTGGAACATGAGGAAATGGCATTGGCAACAGCGCTCGCTGCGTACCCCGATGTGGTTGCGCGAGCAGGAGAGGAAACGGCACCAGCCATACTTGCAACGTATCTCTTAGATGTCGCTTCGGCATTCAACACTTTCTATCACGCACTGCCTGTATTGCGCGCGAAAGAAACGTCATTGCGCAAGGCGCGCTTGGCACTGACCCAGGCTACAGCAACCGTACTGTGTAATGGCTTGGCGCTATTGGGAATTTCCGCTCCGGAAAAGATGTAAAATAAGCAACCGTCGGAGGCAAAAATAGAGGTCAGAGAGAGCGCGCATACTACAACCGAGGGGGTCGAAAATATCCTCCGTCATATTTTGAGAAGAAAATTCGTACGGAGTTTTTCCACGATAACTTTCGGCAGTAGTTCAGACTTTATCCAGTAGGCATCCGCACCGAGTGCCATTGCGCGACGACGGTCCTCAAGCGTATCCAGATTGGTGAGTATTACTACCGGAATATGCTTGGTTTGCGGATGTGTTTTCAACTTTTTCAGTAAATCAAGTCCGTCGCGCTCTCCGAGTGTCATGGGCGATCCTTTTGCTTTTGGTAAAATAATATCCAAAAGAATGATGTGCGGATGCGCATCGCACGCACGCGCAAATCCGTCTTCAATATTTTCCGCAACTAGCAAATCGCAAGCGAGAGATTGCATTTGCATGCGGTACATTTCAATGAGTGCGCGCTCATCTTCCACCAGGAGAATTCTCGTACGTTGTTTTTCCGGCATAACTGTTCGTCGCAGTTGCAGTGCATTAGTGAGCAACAACACGCCCGCCACCAGAATGTTACGCGCGCGCCGCAATAGGAAGGATAATCGTAAAAGTTGATCCCTTATTCGTTCCTGCCGAATGCACTTCCAATCCACCTTTATTGGTTTCCAGTATTTTCTTAACGATGAAAAGTCCAAGCCCGGAGCCGTTGGGATGAATTGAGGAAGAACGGCTGCCGCGCACAAATTTTTCAAATAAGTGTTGCTGATCTTCGGGAATAATGCCTATACCAGTGTCTCTAACGGCAATGCGAAGCTGATGCGTGGGTTTATCTTCCATAATCGTTACGGTGACGCCACCTTCCAGCGTATAGTAGATCGCATTGTCAAGAATATTCGCAATGACTTCGCGAATCTTAAAGGGATCCACAAGTACCGGCGGATAAGGTTTCTTGGGCTTTGTAAAAGCGAGTGTGAGATTGCGATCGCGCAACAGTTGCTGCCGCGCCTCAACCGCATCGGCAACGATTTCTTCCACTTGCGTCGGCTGCTGTTCCACACGAATCTCTCCGCCTTCAAGTTCGGTCGCGTTCAGTAAATCATGGATTACATCGCCAAGACGGTTAATGGCTTCATAGGCTTTCTCCAAAAACTCCTGGCGTTTCTCCGGATATTTATCCAAGCTGCCATCCACGATCATAGACAGCATGCCTTTGACAATGGAAGTAGGCGTGCGCAATTGGTGCGATGCAATGGTAAGAAATTCCGATTTTACTTTCAACAGTTCCTCAAGATGGTTGGATTTTTCCTCAATCACCTTGGTCTTATGCTCAACTTCTTTTTCCAAATTGGCGTAGAGGCGCGCGTTTTCAATCGCTATACCCGACTGGCGGGCAACCAAATCCAAAAAGTCAATATCCTCTTTGGTATAGGCATCATTAAATTTCTTCTCCCCAAGTACCATGACACCGCTCAATTTATTGTGCGTAATTAAAGGCAGGGTGAGCGCGACACCTGATTTTTCAGCCTGTTGCTTAAACGACAGTTCGGCTTCAAGTTTGTGCACACCGGCGCGCGGCAAACCCAATTCGTCGGTAACGATAATTTCCAAATTATCTTTCAAGTAGTCGGTCATAAAACAGTGGCGCGGATTAATATGCAAATCGTTCTTGCTGAATCCTTGCACGCGCGCCACCTCCAAATGTTCGCGCACATCTTCTTTTTTTGTTGTGTTGTCATAAAAATTTTCCTGGCTGATGAAGATGAGTGCTATTTTTTCCGCGCGCATCACCCGAGAAATTTCCGCAAACAGCAGATCGGTTAGTTCTTCCAGATCAATAACCGCCGTAATACGGTTGATGAGATTCTTTAGCACGACTTGCGGATTGTACGATGTTGCGTAAAAAATAGATGATGAAACATTCACAATTACCGCCTGTACGCGAAAATACACCCATACAAATATGAATGCAAGCGGTATACCGGCAAGCAGCGCGCCTAACGCGAACACGCTGCCAAAAACGCTCTGCTGCCAGTAGACGATTGCCAAAAAAACCGCGTAGACAAATGCGGCAATGGCAAGGTACTCCAAAAACCGCATCACGAGAAAGCGCATACCCATGAGCCGATAGCGGAACACGGAATAGCCGACGATGCTAAAGGTTACCAACGTTGCTACAGGCCCAATCCAGTTGAAGCGAAAATCTCCAAGCCATGGAAGGATAAGGTTCGTAACGAGTCCCACGGTGGCTATGGGAAACAATCCAAGAAAAATGTGTTTGAGCTGCAAGCGGAAAACTCCCTCGGCATCCCGGTGCCGTCTCGCAATAGTGTAGAAAGCAAGATTAAAGTACACAACCAAATAGATGCTGTATACCACATACCAGTTAGTAAATTGCAATGCGTGGACACCATGAAGCGTGCTGCTTCCTGTTATGAGCGCGTGGGGAATAAGCACCAGCAGCGAGATCACAATAAAGGGTATACTGATAGCTACGTACATCCGATACGTATGCGTTTGTTTACTATCGGTAAAATAGTAAACAAAATACACCATCACCAGCGCAAGCACTGCCGCGGCAACATAGGTTAAGATGCCATACACAAGGATGGCATGCTCACGATATGCGGTCCGAAAGAGGTACAGCAACACTCCCCATGCACCGGCGGTAGCGGTTAACGCCGCATAGAGTGTAGTAGTGGTTGTTTTGTGTGGGCGCGAAAATGCAAAGAAAGAAAAAATGAAATTGCATGCCGATGCAGCGAGAATCAAAAGGTTGCTTAACGCCATATATTACCGGGACAAAAAGTAACGGTACAACATAAAACTTAATGGCATTCTCAAAAAATACGTATAAAACCGGAGTGTACGCATCACTTCTTTTGAGAGAAAGTAGAGCGGTACCACATCTTCTCCCTCATAAAAATACTTGTGTAAGATTCCCTTACCGTATATTTTTTCCGCGGGTACAATAGGATGCACGGGTATACGGACCCGATGGAGTTTGGTATAGAGTCCTTTTTTCACAAACGCATACCCTCCTTGAAGACCTTCTCCTTGAGCAAAACGAATCATGCTTATCAGCAGTCCGAGCATGACTACATGCCGTGGAAAATAGATACCCTCTTCTGCATTTAATGGGGTGGAAACAAGTCTTCCTATTTCTATACGCTTATCCCGTGGAATTGATCGTATTGCCTCTGGCTCATCAAAAGTATAACAGTCCTTTTCAAGTGGTAATTGCGTCGTGCGTATCATACGGACCGTACCAACGATATGCTCTCCTATTTTCGCAATGAAATACTGCGTGTGTTTATCATCGTCATATTCATCCCGATCACTCCGCTGTTCATTTGGTTCAATATATCCGCGTTCACTGTACACGCTGTACCGTAAGGCAAACATGTCGTTGAGTTCATTCTGCGTTGTGGGAATGCCGAACAATATTTTTTCTTTTCCATCCTCTACCGGAACACGTATTTTCCAAAGCGTTTCCATAGTTTATTTCGTTCCAACAACCAAAAGCCCTTGGTGAGCGTACACCGAGATTTCGTCTCCCGTTTGAAAACCTGCAGTGTGCAAGAGCTGCCGCTGCTCTCCTTTTTCAAAAAAATCAAACTTCCCAAATGCGTGTTCTTTTTGTATCAGCGCGTTGTAATAAAACATCTTCAATGTTTCCGGAAGCATGCGTATGATTTTCGCGGTGGTTTGTATGAACCCTTTTTCTCGCAGCTCGGTTTTTACATGCGCGGTATAGATGGCAAAAGGAGAAAATCCTTTTTTAAGATTGGCGATGACGATTGTTCCCCCGGGTTTTATGACCCGATAGAACTCCTTCACCACCTGCGTTCTTTTATCACGAGAAATGGTGTACAATGCGTTATTGGAAACAACCACATCAAAAAAATTACGCTCAAACGGCAGGATATTTTGTATGTTGTGCACGAAACTTTCCGCGTGAGCGTCTTTTGTTTTCCAACGATCCAACCCCTCTTGTGCCGTGTCAATGCCGATAATGCGTATATGGGTATAAGCTTTCTTCATCTGTATCGGCACATTGCCCGTACCAACACCCGCATCAAGAACCGTCATACCATCAGTAATACGCGCTTCTTGTATGATCCGGTCAATCAGTTGTTGATAAGGCACGACCTCGTTTAAGACATCGTAGGTTTTAAAATACTTTTCCCAAAACTCAGGCATGAGCATACTGCAAGTTTTTACTTTATGGTATGTAGAGTTTGTTTTTTACACGTATAGAGTATACCACAGAAGTGGATAATGTACAAAAAGAAACTCTGTTGAGTTTCTTTTTGTTTGCGGTGCCTTTTGGACGAAGTTCGAACATTTTTTGAGCAAAACCCTGAAAACTAATTTGGACTCGGCGGGGCAAACTATTTTTCTGGGGGAATGGAATTGCCCCGCCTCGGCTTTCTTCCCGCCCGCGAGGAGCGAGGTCTCAGGGAGGAATGCGGGCGGGTTTTTGAACCTTTCCTTTTTCGCTTCCGAATTTCGTGCCAGTTGAAAACTGGCGCGCCACCTAAAATTTCTAAACTGTAAATCCAACTAATTTAACTAACAGCCACGAAATAATTAAGAATGAAATTGAAAAGACAGGAACAAAAATATATTTCATTTTATCTTTTGGCTGGAATAACCAAGACGAATATCCAGCCAATTTCAATTGCTCAAATAAATTTCTATCTTCAATTTTAACTCTTTTGATTATGAGGCTAATAATCAGAGATGAAATTGGCAGAACATAAATGATCAGAATAGAAATTACAAAATCGCTCATTGAATGTCTCAAATCACTGATTTTTCTAATAAATGAAGGCAATGCGAACAAACCAAACGCCAGAAAAGGTATGGCCACGAAAAATAAAATCGTTGCAACTCTCCTCTTCCAAAAATATCCTTTCTGTTTTATTTCAGCGAGCAATGGTTCAACACTTTCATTTTTATTTTTCGTGCCAACTAATACGATTGTTATCAACAAGCCAAGAAGCGTTAGAAAGTTAGACAATCCAATAAAACCAAGCTTCACTGGTTTTTTTCTTAAATCTCTAAAAATAATCAGGCCTGCCAACATTCCTGCTAATATCGAACTCAATATAAACAGAATTATCGCGCTAACCATTGGATGTTTAGCTACAAAAGTTGAATAATAAGTTTTTACTGGTGCCCGATTATTTATCCACAAATCATCAGTCAAAAATTTTGAAGGTGCGTTGATTTCTATTTTGGTATATTTGATATTTTGGTTTTGCCCGCTATAGAAGTTTTTCAAGTCATCGGTAAAACTTGCGTGGTTATCAACATAATATTCTGTTTTTGTATAGCTTTTTATATCTTGAAAAACTTTTGGCGAAACATGGCCGATTATTCTGATTGTCGCTGGAACTGTTTTGCTTCCGTAAACACTCGTCGGAAGTAATGGGAAATAAATATCTTTCGTGGGGAATGTTACGAACACGCCTTTTTGATTATTATTTGTTTGTACTGGTTTGGGTTTTAATCTCTGTTCTGTTATTTCTTTGTAAGCTAAGTCTGGCCTATTTTTCTGTAAATATTCGACGACAATACTGTAAGCATAAGGGTGTGAATCAACATAACCCTTAACATCCCGAGGATTTTTTTGAAAATATTCTCTAATTCCTGGAAGCCCCTTTTCTACTCCATTAATCAACATATTTACTGCATCTTGTGGTGCATCACTAAGCAATTCTTCATTGGTTTTCAAAACTTTATTTGTGATAGTTTCGTATTCATAAACAATAGCTTGACTTGGCGAGCTTATCCAAGAAGCAACGAAAGAATATTCCTTACCGATATAATTATCCAAAACTGGAATTGAGCCGCTCTCAATTTTTAATCCCTTACTTTTTAAATAATCATAAAGACCATTAGCTGTTTTGGCAGTAATAATTTCTGAAGAAATACCCTCTTTGTCTAAATGTTCATAAACAATAACATTTTGTTCAACATTTCTTCCCAATCCTTGTGTCACACGTCCAGTTGTTACCAGTACCTCGTAAAATGATATGAAAGGAATTGTATAAAGCTGGGTTCTTTGCAAAAACTCTGTCGTATCATCCAAGTTTGATTTTGCTTTCTTTGAAATTTCCTCACCGCTTAATTGTGGCAAACTTTTTACGACATCAATCGTTACTTTGTTCGGGTCGGCCGGAATCGGAAAAAGCCAAACAACACCCTCGCTGTTTTCTCCCTCAAGCCCAACGCTAATAATCATTTTTTGCAAGCCATTGTCATAATTGATAAATGCTTGCTGGTTACTTTCGTTTGAATAATCCCAACGGCCTGAATAAGGATCAGGTTTCATCATCATTCCGTCTGCAAAAACTGATTTAGGAATAAAGAAAGTTATCGCCAGGAATGTGAATAGCAATAATGTAATAAATGAGAGTGATTTTTTCATAGTTTTATTTTACTATTATTTTATTAAATCTTCAATTGAAACGCCAAGAGCTTTGGCGATATTCGCCATAGTCTGAATGCTCGGTTTATTAACAACACCGCTTTCGACTTTTGTAAGGGTAGTGTGCTTTACGCCGGATTTTTTCACTAAATCGTCCTGGGTCAAGCCAAGTTTGTTTCGTGCCTTTTTGATGTTTTCACCAATCGTTGCCATAGTTTCAATACTTTGATATCACTACTTGTGTTATACTGATTACAATACTATGCTAGCAAAATTATTAAAGTATTCCAAGAAAAGCCCGCTTTTGACCTTACTGAATTCAAAACGGCTTGAAATTTCCCCGAAAAACATTCGAACTTTGTCCAACAAACACCGCCAAAATTGAAAATCGGAATCGGAAGCCGAAATGGGGTCGGCACGAAGTGCCGACACAAATGTATTCCCCC
>PEYJ01000032.1 GCA_002774425.1 Parcubacteria group bacterium CG08_land_8_20_14_0_20_48_21
GGGTGGCTAGAGGGAGTTGAACCCTCGATAACAGGACCACAACCTGCTGTGTTACCGCTACACCATAGCCACCATAAGCTTACGTTGTGATATATGCCTTGTGGTGCATGTTTTCTCCTGGTACCCCTAGTAGGAATTGAACCTACGTCTTAGGCTCCGGAAGCCCACGTTCTATCCACTGAACTATAGGGGCGGATCGATGGTGTCCCCGGAGGGAATCGAACCCCCATTTAGAGCTTAGAAGGCTCCCGTTCTATCCGTTGAACTACGGGGACATTTTCCAAAGTTAACGCACTCACTTTAACAGAAATACCCATTGGTGTCAATGATTTTTATACAACTCTACCTTCCGCTTCTTCCAATTTCACGCTCAATAATTGCGACACACTGTCATCCCCCATAGTAACCCCGTAGAGCAGACGCGCGCGGCGCATGGTCGCGCGGTTATGGGTGATGGCGATAAATTGCGATTTGTGCGACAGATGTTTCAGAATATCCGCAAACCGCTCTGAATTGGATTCGTCCAGCGCGGCATCAACTTCGTCCAATACGACAAATGGCGACGGATTAGTGGAGATAATCGCGCAAATGAGCGCAATGGAGGTCAGTGCACGTTCGCCGCCGGATAACGCGGCAATGTCTTTGAGTTTTTTGCCGGGAGGCGTTACCTGAATTTCAACGCCCTCAAAAACTTTATCCTTTGCGGAAGATATTTTCGCTTTTACCTCTTCAGCGGCATCCTCATCTTCCTTCCTTGTTTCTTTGCGTCGTTCCTGAAAATGCACGAGCTTGGCAACTCCCCCGTCAAAAAGCTGGCTAAAATATTGTTGAAATTCTTTATTGATCTTCGTGAAGCCCGTAGCAAACTGCTGTTGCATAAGTGCATCCAGCTCGGCGAGGGTTGCGGTCAACTGTTCATGCGCGCGGGTCAAATCCTCCACCTGGATACGTAAAAACGTATACCGCGCTTCAATTTCTGTATGCTCTTTGATAACTTCCTCATCAATGCCGCCGATCACTTCCATCTGCCGTTTTAAATGCTGAATGCGTTCGCCGAGCGATTCCACCTCATTTGCCGCAAGTGCTTCTCCACCATGGCGCATCACCGACTCCCGCAAACTTTCCGGAAGTTCATCCACCATTTCTTTTTGCAAGTCTTCGCGTCTGGTTTCCGCGCGAGCAAGCGTTACCTCGTGCGCAGCACGCTCCTGCATCACCCGCTGCAGCTCATGCTGTCGTTCGCTCAAGGTGCGCTGCAAAGCAAAGAAATCTTTTTTCTTCTCACTTTCTTTTTCAGTAATGGTCGCGAGCGCCGCTTCCGCTTTCCGTAGATCCTCACCAACCGTTTCCATCTCCGCTCGCACTTTCTCCTGTTCTTCCTCCAGCATGTGTGTGGCGTTCTTCTGCTCATCGGAGCCTGCGCGTTTTTTATTGAACGCGATCTCTTTGCGGATTTGCTCCAATTCTCCGCCTGCATCTCGGTAAGCTACTTCGGCGTACTGAAGTTTTTCTTTTGCAAGCTCCATCGCAACTTGCGCTTTTTGCAAAGCCGCTACCGCCGCCTCTTTTTCCCTAATCGCAATCTTGGCTTCGCGTTCCAGCTCACGAATCGCGTCGCTGTAATCAGCTTGTTGCGATGCGCGGAACCGCTCTTCCAGCGCGCACATGCGATTAAGCTGCGCTTTAAGGCGCTCGGCACTTTTGCGCACATGGGCAATATCCTGCGCATGCAGCAGTTCCGCAAGCTCCTGTTCCTGCTCGGTAAATATTCCACGGAGCGCGTCCGCAAGTTCCGGAGCGGTGAGTTGTGTTTCTTTTTGAAATTTACGCCTCGCTTTATCAGCTTTCTCTACCGCCGCGTCCTGTTCCCGAACGGCTTTGTACGCTGTCTGAACTTGCGCATCCGCTTCGCTTTGCTGTCGCCTGAAACGTTCTTGGTCGTCGGCAAGCTGCCGAAGCCGTTCTTGCATTGCATCATACCGACGCTCAAACCATACCACATCACTTTTCCCTTCCTTGAGCAGCAACCGTTCGCGATCCGTCTTGATACGCCCTTCTTCTTTGAGGGCGGAGTTCTTCCTGTCAAGCAATTGTTGCTGCACTTCCTGCAGCCGCGTAAATTCCTCCGCCATGCCGCTTTCTTTTTCCCATACTCCAAGCTGCGTGTTAAGTTTTTTTATCTCATCCCGTGTGGCAAGTTGATTCTGATTTTTCTCTTTCACATTCTGGCGTGCGATTTCCATCGCCTCCGTATGCGTTTGCCAAAAATATCCATAGTATATCGCTTGCTTTTCACGAAGTTCTTGTTCCACCTCTTCGCGCGCTTCCAGCCGCTTAACTTGTCGCGAGAGGGATTTAAGACGTGGTTCAATTTCTGTTAATAACAATGTTACCTGCTGCAAGTTGTCCGTTGTTCCCTTGAGCTTCAGCAGCGACTGATCGCGTTTGATCTGCAATGGCTTCACACCAACTGCCTCATCAAAAAATTCTTTGCGCTCCGCAACACCCGCGACCAGAATGTGATCAATCATGCCCTGACCAATAACACTGTAGGTTTTTTGCCCGAACCTCGCTTTGGCTATAAGTAATTGCACGTCCAGCAGGCGCGCTTTTTTATTGTTGATCAAATACTCCGATTCGCCGTTGCGATAGAGCCGACGGGTTAGGACGATGTGCGGCAAGGAGAGTAATGCAGCGAAGAATTCTTTTTGTTCGCCGCTTTCTTCCATTTCGGTCGCCGCAAAGGTATCATACTTCTGGTTGCGCAAGTGCAGGCTCACTTCCGCAAGACCCAGCCGCGCTTTTTTACTGGAGCCGGAAAAAATAACATCCTCGCTTTTTTTTGCGCGGATGGTTTTCATGCTCTGTTCGCCCAGCACCCAACGCATGGAGTCGGCAACATTGGACTTGCCCGATCCGTTCGGCCCCACAATTGCAGTAATGCCTTTATCCTCTTCGGTTGCGTGGGTAAATTCAAGTACCACTCTATGAGCGAATGATTTAAACCCGTTAATTTCTAGCTTTTCTAAATACATGGAGCGACATCACTAATACGAAAAGAATGCAAATGATGGGAATAACATGCGCGGCGTT
The DNA here is from genome assembly GCA_002774425.1 of Parcubacteria group bacterium CG08_land_8_20_14_0_20_48_21. Lineage (GTDB taxonomy): Bacteria > Patescibacteriota > Patescibacteriia > UBA1544 > UBA1544 > UBA1544. The sequence continues at coordinate 3,094 of PEYJ01000032.1, forward strand.
CATGGTACAATCTTTACATGCAACAACTCTCGTATTGTACGAAAATTACGGTTTTTTTGCAACTGAATGAAATAAAAAACGGCTACCAGCGAAGGATGCTATATTCAATAAGTAAGTACGCAACCAGCGCGCTCGAATAATACCTCGAGCGGTGTCTTTCCGCAAAGTCGTTTGCGCGGTCGCGTGTTCAATCGGTGTTCGAGTCGTAGAAGATCGGCATCAGTGACCTTGTGCAAGCCAGACACCCGTTCTTTGATACTCTTCACGTGATCAGTGCTTTGCCGCGAGACAATGGTGTCATCTTCCCAGCGGTCGATCTCGTTTCTTGCATCAACAATCTTAGGACGATCTTCTATCTAGGGGGTACGGTGCGATAGAGCTTTTGTGCATCCCTGAAGCCCTTTTTCTCTCGTCTGTGATAACAGCGTGCAAGGTAGACGTGCAGATCTTCGCGCGTCTCTTTCACCACACCTTTCTTTTTTCGTGGTGCGGGCGCATATACAAACTGATATATCGCTTCTGCTGAAATACATTGTCCTTTGTGATCTATCGGCAGACGTATTGATACCTGTTCCGGTGACCATCCAAGTTTCAGTTTCTCAACCGTGTACTTTCTGATAAGTTCGTTCTTGAGACGCGGTCGCACACCTCTCTTTTCTCTTCGTTCGAGTGCTTTGGCATGCGCACTTTCGGCCTTGTACTGTTTTGTCTGTGGTGCCCTATTGCGGGCAAGATCTCGTATGATTGTGCTACGGTCGCGCTTCACCAATTTTGCTATTTTGATAGCATCTAACCCATCCTTGTGCTTTTCTCCGATGCGTGTCCGCTCAAATACCGTTAAATTTAATTCTTTGGTAATTTTTTCAATATTTTCTAGTGTAATATTCTTTTCTGCTCGCTCAATCATGCCTATATAAGTTCGGTGTACCCAAACTCGAGTAGCAAATTCTTCTTGAGATAAGCCTAAATTATTCCGTTATTCACGAATTTTCTTTCCAAATTTAATTACTCTTTGTCGCTTCATAGTTATTTAATTATAAGCTATCACTAATTTTAGTTCTACATACTATAGTTAGCACAATGGAGTTCCTATTCTGTTGCCAGCGAATGGGTTTGGAGGGTCAAGGGCAACTACAAAAAGAATTGCTGTGCTTTTCGCAAAGCGAAAAACGAAATTCGGCGGCGGCGGAAAAATCCGAAAGTCTAATCTTGGAGCGGGTAACGGGAATCGAACCCGTATATTCAGCTTGGAAGGCTGACATACTAACCATTGTACTATACCCGCGCGATATAGCATGCACACCCATAGTGCCATACGTAACCCTGCGCGTCAACACCAAACCGGCGACATCACATTCATCCAGTTGACAAAAAAATCTATTTGCCTTATACTCTTCGCATGGTCCACTTTTTCACCAACAGCATTATGAGCATTATTATCAGCCAGCCGTAGGGTGGAAGGTTTGACGTTACGACGATTACGCAAAACCAGCCTTCCACAGGCTGGTTTTTTGTTACAATACATCGTTCCTTATCAGTTCTTGTTCTCTCACAACCGGGATATTCCCGATTATTCCAAGGAGCCTCATCATGTGTGCCTACATCCCTACTCCCGAATACCATATCCGCAAACTCTCCTGTACCGATAGATTATCCTACGCGGAGATCAAAAGCAGTCCATTTGCATCATTTAAAAAAATTAGCGATAAAGCACATTTCCTTCACGAATGCCTGCGCCATAATGGGTGTACGGCAAACGTTGAAGCTCGCGTTATCCCGAGTATCTCGCCGTGCGACATTATGACATGGCATGATCCCAACGAAATCCAAGCACTCAATATTGAGCTGCGCTGTATGGTAGCGCATGAAGCGAAAGACGTTTTTGCGCCGATCGCGCCACTGCTTGATCTCAACATCAAAAAAAATGTCGTGATCATTGATTGGAGCTTCAAAATGGCAAGGGCGATGTGTTTTTCAGACGAGCTTTTGGTTATGCTTGCAGCGCGCGGTGTTGAGCGAGTCGTGCTGTGCGACACGTACACACTACTTTCGGCAGATGCAACGGAAAGGTGCTGCGCGCGTACCGTACAGATATTTTCGGAGATGCAGTTTGGTTATTGCATCGTCGACAATGATCGTGAAAAAGCTCTTGAGAAGCTGCGTAGAGCGAGCAACGCCGGCATCCAATGCCTGCACGTGAACTTGCCTGAAGAGGCAAAAATGTCTATACCACTTATTACAGACGTGCAGGAGAGTATTCCTGGTGAGGACATAAGACTTTCCACCACGTTTGACCGTTCCGGCGTGCGCTTTGGTACTAATAGAGACCTTTAGTTTTTTTCAGCCCCGCAATGTTAAAGATGCGGGGTTTTTCTTTTTTTCTATATTATCCTCTGCCAGCAACGCTCCATCAACCTGCGCGCCTAGCATGCAACACCTACTCTCTCACTCTTGAGACTCTTTCGTTACAAGAGTTTTTTATATTTTGACTTTATATCCGCGCTTGAACAGTGCCCACACAAGCCACGTCAAAACACCTACGAGTCCGATGATGAGGAGAAAACCAATGCGCCGATCAGATTCCTGAATGCCGATCATGGCATAGCGCATCCCGTCAATAAAATAGAATAAAGGATTTAACCGCACAACTTTCCGCATGTTCTCGGGAAGCATGGCGAGTGAGTTGAAGAGTCCTCCCAAAAAACTCAATGGCATGATAACAAAGGTTGGAGGAATGGCGAGATGTTCAAAGCTGTTCGCCCACAGTCCTACGAGTAATCCTAAAAGAGAAAAAATGATGGACACCGAGATAGCGTAAAATACAAAAAGTCCTATATGATTGATGTTGGTTATGGTGAATAGGAATGCCAGCACGTACACGCCAATGCCAACCATAAGCCCGCGCACCACTCCCGCGATCACATAACCGCCGATGATTTCCAAATACGACAACGGCGCTGTCAGCACTTCTTCAATATGGCGGAGAAACCGCTGAAAGTAGAGCGAAGAAGAAGTCTGTGAAAACGATGCCTGCATGAGATTCATCATCAACAGTCCCGGCAGCACAAAATCAATGTAGGCTACGCCATGTATCATGCCAATGCGCCTTCCCACAATTTCCCCGAAAATAAGGATGTACAGCAATGCCGATATCCACGGTGTGATGAGCGTCTGGATACCGACACGAAAAAATCGGTGTATCTCTTGGCGCGTAAACGTATAAAACCCTATGAGATTAAAGTTTTGCATGTGCGCGTGATCAGAGGTTAGTCGTTTGGTATTGAACGTTTTTGCGTATGGCGCAAATAGTGGTCTTCAATGGTTTTTCCGTCTTTGACAAGTGCGTCTTTATTCTCCAGCGCCACAATCTCGCCATTAAAAATAATACCAATGCGCGTGCAGAGTTTTTGCGCCTCTTCCAAGTAGTGCGTGGTAAGTAAAATGGTTTTCCCCTCACTATTGAGTTTTTCCAGCATACGCCACAGTTCGTGCCGCAATTCCACATCTACCCCCGCAGTCGGCTCGTCCAATATCAACAGCTCCGGATCATGCATGAGCGCGCGCGCAAGCATCACACGCCGTTTAAAACCGCCCGAGAGCATGCGAAACTGCTTTTTCTCGTGCACCTGTAATCCAAAGAGTTCAATTAATGTATCACTTCGCTCGCGCCGTTCCTGTTTTCGCATGCCGAAGTAGCCTCCCACAAAATCCAAAATATCACGCACCGTAGCGAACGCGTCTACATTAAACTCCTGCGGTGATAGACCCACATGGCGGCGGGCTTCTCGGTAGTCGGCAACCACGTCATGACCGAATACGTGAATTGATCCTTTCTGAAAATTTCCGATGCCGACAATAGCGTTAATGGTTGATGTTTTACCAGCGCCGTTCGGACCCAAAAAACCGAAAAATTCGCCGCGGGGAATAGTAAAGGAAATATCTTTCACCGCCGGTAGGTCATTGTAGGATTTTACAAGATGGTGTATTTCCAATGCGGGTGTGATCATAGTAGGGTTAGAGCATGGCGAGAGCCGCGTGCGCTGCTTCTTCGCCGCGGTTCTCTTTGTCGCCCGCGCGCTCCCGAGCTTGCGCCAGTGTGTTTGCGGTGATAACACCAAATCCTATGGGAATATTATGCGTTAAACTCACCTGCATAATGCCACCCGCCGCTTCACTGCCAACCAAAAGATGGTGGTCGGTTGCGCCTTGTATGACACAGCCGAGCGCAATCAGCGCGTTGAACTTTTTTTGTTGCACAAGTTTTTGGCAGGCAAGTAGCAATTCAAATGTTCCCGGAACCCATACGACGGTAATGCGATCCTCCTGAATGCCGATCATCTTCAACACGCGCAAAGCACCAGCTAAAAGCTTTTCCGTCAGGTCGTTATGAAACCTGGCTACCACGATACCGATGCGCGCGGGTTTCACCAAGGCAATTTTTTTAGGTTGTCCAACTGTTTTTCTCCGCATACATTATGATCGCTGTATAAGCCGCTCAACATATTTTGCCAGTACATCCGTTTCAATATTGACCGTATCACCTTTGCGCAATGTTCCCAAATTCGTATGGGTGAGCGTATAGTTCACTAAGGGATACCGTAAAAGTGGTATGGTGTACATCCACGACTGTCAGGCTCACGCCGTCCACCGCGACCGATCCTTTGGGAGCCAGATACCGCATCCATCTTTTCGGAATGGTAAATTCCATAACCACCGACTCACCGGCAGCCGCAACGTTCACAATTTCCGCCACGCAATCCACATGCCCTTGCACCAAGTGCCCGCCAAGCTCATCGCCAAGACGCATGCTCTGTTCCAAATTCACGATCGCGTCTTTGCGCAAATTCCCTACAGTGGTTTTTTCAGCGTCTCGGGCATGTACGCAACTTCAAACGTACCCGAGGTTATGTTGCGCACCGTGGAACACACACCTTGCACCGCAACACTTGCGCCTTTGCGCAGTTTCCACGCACGTGGTTTCTGTACAACCACAAAAAAACTTTTACCGCGGCGTACTTCTTTGACACGAGTGGCTGCCGTTATGATTCCGGTGAATATATACGTACATCTTCTGCAATACGCAGTTTTAATTCCTCGTCATTTGAAAACTTTTGCACCTCGCGGATCTTCCTGATGAGCGTAGCTTCTACGGGCTTTCCATAAACATCTCCCATAAAATCTATGAGATGCGCTTCAAGTACTTCCGTATCCTTGCCCTTAAAAAAGGCTGCTCGGTAAGACTTGCCTTGAAGGATAACGTTACCGCAATACACCCCGCTCGCGATTTCTCCGCTCACATAAATGTTCAGCGTGGGAAAACCGAGCGTCCGCCCCTTCTTCTTTCCCTCTCGTACTATTCCTGTAACGCGCATACTCATACTATTCCTTGCGCAGATATACCGTCTGTGTCGGATAGGCCATAGATACGCTTTGCTGTTCCAGTGCGTCCTTCAAACGCAGGTTGATCTCCTGCTGCACATCCATATACTGATTATAGTCTGCAACACCCACATGGTATACCACTTCAAACGTCAGAGCAGAGTCATCAAACTGCTTGAAATGCGCACGGTCAAAGCGTACCAGTTCAATGGACGCAATGATTTTCTTGACCGTTTCCGGAATAGTTTTGAGCTTCGTCGAAGGCGTTTCATACGTCACGCCAAAAGTGAAGACAACGCGCCGCTCGGACATCTTTTTAAAATTCTGAATGCGCGCGGAAGTAAGTTCGCGATTGGCAATTACTATTTCCTCACCCTGCAACGCGCGCAAGCGTGTCGTTTTGATACCAATTTTCTCAACGATTCCCATGTGTTCACCCACAATAACAAAATCTCCCACTTCAAATGGTTTGTCAAAGAAAATGGAGAACGAACTGAACAGATCCGAGAGGATGTTCTGCAGTGCCAAGGCAACCGCGATGCCGCCAATACCAAGTCCGGCGATAAGCGAAGTAATATTGATCCCCAAATTAGAAAGGATCATGAGTACCCCACCTATCCAAATACCGGCTTTTACCAAAATCTTTATAACGCCTACTGCCGCCCGAGCCCCTTTATCCCTCTCCTTTCCCATGCTTCTTCGCGCTAAGTAATCTATGAGGATCTGCGCAGCGATAACGATTTGCGCGGTAATCAAAATAATGAGCGCGGCATTGATGAATTTTTGCACGAATGCCTCAAGCGTCAAAAACTGCACCGCAAGGTAAAATGCCAAAAAGGAATAGAACGGCGGTTTTAAGATATTCACGATCTCAATGAGCGTATCATCAATATCGGTGACGGTTTTTTGCGCCATAGCCTTCAATCGATGGATGATCAGTGCCTGTAAAACTTTGAAGATGAGCAAAAAAACGAGAAAGCCCACAGCGGCAAACACGTACTGCTTAAGCGTATTTCCCAAAAACAGAGTTCCCCAAAATGGCATCTGAAAATAAGAGGAAAACATAGTGCGATAATTTAGGTAACAGCTAAGGTTGGCCTAACGTGATATGATTTTCTTGTCCACCTCGACCGGTTGTCGCGCTGCTTCACGCGCCCATTTCGCCAACTCTCTTGGATTTTCCAAAATATTCGGCGGTACCTCATAGTAGTTTTTCAGCATTTGTTTTGCTGACGGACGAAAAGGTCGCATGCCTTCCCGCTCATAGTTTTCACGTGTATGTGTATGTGTTTTAAAGTAGAGTTTCCCACCGGAAATGATGCCAAAAAATATGCTATCGGTATAGATTCCCCACCCGCCGAACATGTAACGAAATTGCAGGTTCTCCAATTCCGCAAGCTGCTCTGCAAGGTACTCTTTGAATGACGTATCACGCATAGTACTACGATAGCATACTTTACACCAATAAAAAATGCGCCGGATTGCTCCTGCGCCAAAAAGGTTCAAAGTGAGAACGTAACCTTGACAAGGTTAGCGCAGTATCTAAAAAAATGCAAGTAGGTTCACACTTGCTTCTACACCCATTTTATGGTTAACTAGTGTATGCGTCGGGGTGTGGCGCAGTTGGCTAGCGCGCACGCATGGGGTGCGTGAGGTCGCGGGTTCAAGTCCCGCCACCCCGACCAATTCAGACATTGAGAGTTTTCGGAAGAAGGTATGCGCTCGCTTCGCTCGCGCGCTGGGGGGATTTTATTCTGATTTTCCGCCACAATCCGCCAAACTCCCGACCAATCCCAACCGACTTTTTTGGAAAGCAAACGGCGGTTCGTTCCAATTTTTTCCACAAACGATTTGATTTCATCAAATTCGTTTGACGAAGCCAGTTTTTCGGCGTGGTGAGCGGCTAAAATCCATTCGCGCAAAGGTTCGATCCAATTGTTTCCCTTTCGCCCAAAATCAGACTTCCTTCGCTGGAGGTCTGTTTTGGTTGTATACTGGACTGGGAAATCCATACCAGTATATTAGATAGAGTCATGGTAGTATAGCAGTATGAAAAAATCATTCAGTCCACAACAAAAAGCGAC
>PEYJ01000031.1 GCA_002774425.1 Parcubacteria group bacterium CG08_land_8_20_14_0_20_48_21
CAATTCGAAAATCGTCGGCTGCGTACGCAGTAAAATCTCATTACCAAACGACGTAAAGGGAGAAAATAACCCCAAAATAAAACTCACGATGAGTATAACGACGCTTGCTTTGGCAAGGGTGAACATTCCCGATTCAAACAGTTTGGTGTATCCCCTGACCGTTGCAATGGCAATAGCCAGTACGGGCCAAAAAAGCGGAGCTAACAGCATACCACCAATAATAACTGTTGCGCTATTAACGATAAGTCCTAGTGTTACAATAATGCCGGAGAGCACCGTTAATGTCCAGAAATCAATATCACCCAACGCCTCTTCTTTGATCTGTTCATAAACTTTTTGCTGTCGCTCCCGTGAAATATCAAAAAGGGACGCGAAACGCTTCCATCGATGCGCAAGTGGCGCTTCTTCCGTGATACGGCTTGACTGCTCTCTTTTTTTGATTATAGTACGTGTCACATTATTGCCTCAAGTATATCATGTTCAAGAAATCTTGAAAATATTTAACGCGCAAGTTTAATTCTCCAGCAACTCTTTTGTCTGCCATTGAGGGTAATCAATCCGTCGCGTTGGAGTTCTCCTAACAGGTCTTGAAGCCAGAGATCGTTCTGTGACCCTTTTGCATTTTCCAAGCGTTTGTGCAATGTAGCTATGTTGAGAGAGCGTCCTGATTTTTGCGCACACAGCATAGCAACAATTTTACCTCTCCAGTAACGATGCGATCCTTTAAAACGCGATTGCGCATAGGTAACAACACGTCCTTGTAAGCCTTGTACCCCCTTTTCCCGTATGGTCGGATAAGCTGTACAAACGCTGCGTAAAGGGCATTGCGTACATTTTGGAGCTGCAGATGTACAGACAAGCGCGCCAAAGTCCATGAGTGATTGATACCACATGGAACTTTTGCCCGGGAGTTCAGTTTTGACCATGGTATGTTCTAAGATACGCTTGGCTACCGCGGACGGATTTTTACCGAAATAGAGTCGTGCCAGCACTCTGCGGATATTCGTGTCTTGAACCGTTTCCTGTTCGTGATACGCAAAGGATCGCACGGCGCGCGCAGTATAAGGTCCGATCCCCGGCAGAGCTTCCAGTTGCTTAAGTTCTCGTGGCAATCTCCCTTTATGGCACTCAGCGACCGTAGTTGCCAATTCGTGCAACCGAACCGCTCTGCTGTTATAACCAAGACCGACCCAAAGATGTATCACCTTCGCGCGCGATGCTTTTGCAAGCTCGCGAAACGTTGGAAAGGTTTTGAGGAATGTGTGATATTTTGGTATGACGCGATCCACTTGCGTTTGTTGCAGCATGATTTCGGAAACCAAAATTGCATACGGATCGCGCGTACGTCTCCAGGGGAGATCGCGCCCGTACTCCCGGTACCACGTACATAATTTTTCCTGGACGTATCGTATGGTGCGCAGGTCCGGCATAGCTAGCGTATGTGCCAACGGCGCGCAATGGCGCGCAAATAGCCAATGAGCGCGTACAGCGTATACCAGACAACACCGAACAGGACAAAGAGACTAAAAAGCAAAAGTATGGCGCTATTTTGATTGATTGGTATATCTACAAACACCAACCCGATCCACAAGATACATGCAACATCCGCGACAAGCAGCACGTATGCGCCAACTTTACGTTTTTGCTGCAGCAACATCATCCCTACGAGCGGGGCAAGCAAACACATCAATATCCAAAACACCGTTTCCATGGCCGTATAGTTGCTCAAGTACCCGATGTAGGGAAATCCTATCATAAAAGTAAGCCAGATCTGTGCAAAAACCGCCCGCTGTATCACTTTTCTGCGATGCTGGATATCAAATGGCAACATGGTTGCGTTCGGTTAAGGTTATGGGATGCCCGTCAGGATCTGCAACTTCGGCGATATATCCATGAGGGGTGTGTGTGGGTTCAAGGCGTATAGACACATCACACAAGCGCAGATCCTCTATCGCCAGACGTAAATTGGGGACTTCAAAACCCAAAAGACAGCCCTTGACAATCCTTTGGTCGCGCGTATCAACCTTTCGGTCAGCAGACTCCGGCCGGAGAATAAAAACCGTTTCTCCGAGCTCAAACTCCACCCAATCCGTCGTCAAAATTTTTATCTGCATACCAAGCATATCGCGATAAAACGCAATCGCGCTTTCCATATCACGCACCACGAGCATGACAAATTGTATATGATATATGTTGAGAGACATAGTGTATACAACGTTAAATATCACAACTCTCCTTGCAAAAACTTTTCGTTACTGCGGCTTCTGCTGCATGTGCATGCGATATGAGGCGGTGTTGGTATTGGGCATACAAAAAATCTACAGTGCGTCTACAATTTCTCTTACATACCGCATTTCTTTTCCCCTGTAGTCTGCGCGCGTGATCTTGCTCAAGACATAAAGCGCGTGGAGCGGTTTCGCGCCGCGTATGCGCAGTCGCTTAGGATAGTTGTTTTCTATAGCACCGTTGGGAAAAACATACGTGTGATATTTTTTGAGGAGGGCGATTTTTTCCTGCGGATTTGCATAGCGTCTTCCCCCCGTTACACGTTCAATAAAATGTACACCCCGGTCGTTCAATGCATCTCGGTCAACGATCACGCGATAGGGAATATGGAACGCCTCCAACACGTCTACATACACATTCATATTATCCTTACCCATAGCATACACCACCTTGATATCTTTTGCACCATTATAGAATCTATTGATAAGTCCGCGAAAAAATATACGGTCGGACACCCCTTCAACCAGCAGTACTTCATCGGCAAAAAAAAGCTCGGTGTTATCCGCGTTGAATTCCTGTATGAGTCGGGTGCGGTTTAAGCGGCTTGATCGGGAAGGTAATGTGGTAATGCGCGAGGTGCCGGCTTCGCTGCGGCGTACGCGAACCATATGTTGCAGATTATCCGGGCGCACAAAAAGAGCGCTGTGCGTGGTGAGCAATACCTGGTTGTCAAGACGCCGATCTTCAAGCGTTAACGCGAGTTTTTTTATGAGCGATGGATGCAGATGTATTTCCGGCTCATCCAAAAAAAGAATAGGGTACGCGGGATGTAGCATATACACAAGGACGGTAAAGATCTGCTGAAATCCGGATCCCAAGCGTGCGAAGGGTACTTGTCCGTCATAGACCTCCACCATCGGCGTTGCCACATCATGCAGCGTTTTCTTTCTTCCAAAAAAGTCTTCACTCAAGGGCATGTGGGGGAAAAAGTCCTTCAGCAGTTCACGCAGTGTTTCCATCCGTTCTGGAAAGTGTTGGACGAGAGATTTATACGTGGCGGTCAAGTGCGCAATGTCCGTTGGTGTGGTTGGGTCAAGCCGTACCGCGCGCGCGGAAAAAAAACTCTTCACCGTTGCAAGAGGAGTAAGTGTTTCTTGTCCGCAGATGTAGAGCTCCTCCGATCCTTTTTTATGGATACGCACCACCCCATCTGCAAGTTTCTTACCTACCGCGCGTTCCAGTCCGATCTGATCTTCTCCATCTACAGCAATCTCCACGACCATATCTCTTTTGGTGTCAAAAAATCTCACCGGATCTTTGTCTCCCACCAAAGCAACATAGATTGCATCCAAAATATTGGTCTTGCCGCAGCTATTGGGACCGATAAAAATACCCAGGTGCGATTCAGGCTCCCACACGAGTTCTTCCTTGATGTTTTTATAGTGGCGAATCGTAACTTTCTGGATACGCATAGGGATGACATCGGGACTGCAAGTATGGAACATACGGTATGTACTACTCTACCACAAACAATGCAAGAAAAAAAGCCGACACCTGGGTGGTGGGCTGCTATAAAGGAAGGTTGTGGGAACGCAGGATATTTATATATATTTCCTGCAAAGAACAGTAGCTCGGGATGGTCGGGGTATTGGAGGGTTCCATCACGAGGATTTTTTTCCTCTCGCGCTTGCTGATTTTTCCAGCGAGTTTCACAAATACCGATTCCTCATAATAGTCATCGTACCTTCCAGATACCGTGCCGTTAGCGCGCTAAACATCACCATCCTACCCACCTGATCCTGTATCTGCATTGCCGTTTGATACACGGAACTCTCGTCGCGTGCTTCCGCAAATCTTTCCTGCAACAACTGCAGTTTCGCATACGATAATGGTGTGGGCATGAGGACAACCTCCAAAAAAATCTGTTTGAAATGTATTTCCGCGCCAGCTTGCTGCGCGGAATAGACGAGTTTAAAGGACAAAAAATACCACTACATACTACAGTGGTATGGAAAATATGTATGGCTGAAGTTTATGCCAAAACGCCACCTACTGTCAAATAACCGTACCAATACTAGGGATTGACTTATAGCCAATGCGTAGTATAATAATGTGCTGGAGAAAATCACTTAAAGCATGTTATGCAGCATAGCAAACGAATGAAAGTTATTGGCACCCTTGTCGTCAGTATCGCTATAGGCATCGTTTTTTCGTGGATTCGCGCAAGTGAAACAGATAATTTGCCGCTGCAAGATTCCACACAAACTATACATAAAAAAGAGGTTTCGGTATTCCAAATACATGCGCAAGATAGGGTTGCATACACGATTAGTGCGAGCGGAACGGTGCGTCCCAAACCCTACACGCGCGTATTCAGTTTGGTTTCAGGAACAGTAGTCTCTATGACACCGGTTGGCACAACGGCAATACAAGGACAACCGCTCTACCAGCTGACGGATACGGGTATTGAATCAAGTTATATGCATGCACTGCGGGGTTTTACCCAAACGCAAGCAATTACCGAGGAACGGATTAACCAGTCAAGGCTTGGATTGGAAGCGGCACGAGCGCGGCTGTTACTTGCGGAAGAAAGCTACGCTTTAGCCGAACAGCAAGCGGCGCAAGCGCTTGCGTCCGCGCAAGATAGTGGAGAGATAGCCTATGCCACGGCTCATGCGGATTTGCAACAGGTGCTTACGTCGCTAAGTGAGGGGATGCTCGCTGAACATATTTACCGCTATCGCGCAATCGCAACAACCCAGACCGCACTCCTGACGCAAGTATCAGATCAGTTTACCAAAACGGTTGACGCGTATGGATCATTGCCGGTGATTTCGGGAGAGACGCAGTTGCAATATAACCTGACACAGATGCACAAGACGCTACTCGCCGCAAAAACACTCGTAGATACCACGTCCTACCTTTTGCAAAATGCCATACCCGGCGATCAACTGAACTTTCTTACTTCGGCAGAACTCGCGATTACACAAACGATGAGTATGCATGACCAAGCACGGATGAATCAGGACATAGCCGCCGTTCTTTCGCAACTGCACGGGCTGGATGCGGTGGTAATCGGCAATACACTCGCACTTGCTCAAGCGCGCAATCAAAAAAATCTTGCATCAATTGACGTAGATAACGCGCAAACATTGCTCGCAAGCGCACAAAAAGGAGCGGATTTGGAACGTACTGGCGCACAGGCACAACTTGATGCGGCAAGCTATGCCTATAGCAATTTAACGCTTCTAGCGCCTTTCACCGGCTCCATACTTTCCCATTTTGTTGATGTCGGCGATCAGGTTCGCGCAGGATCGGAAATACTGGAGCTGGGTAATATGCGTACGGTGGAAATATCCATTGAAGTCGCGGCTTCGTTTTTGCGTGACTTGCAGGTTGGTACACCCGCACGTATGAATGGCGCACTCATCGGAGAAGTCAGCGAACTTTCCCCTTCCGCAAGTGTTACCAGCGGAAAAGCTAGGGTAGTGGTTGTAAGCCAAAGCGCACAGAACGCGCTTGCCGTGGGATCCGTTGCGCGCGTGGAATTGATGGTCGCACGCGAGGGAATAGATCTTATTGCCATACCCTTGAAAGCCGTTACTATGGAAGAAACGGGAAAATCCGTATTGGTTGCGGTTTTAGGCAAGGCGGTAAAACGAAGCGTGGTATTGGGGGATGTCTTAGGTGATGTGGTGATGGTTACCGAAGGTCTCGCGCAAGGAGACATGCTCATCCTGCGCGATGGCGTGTTTGTTTCTGAAGGAGATGTAATAGAAATGAAAGAATGAGCTTGGTATTAAGCACCTCGGATCCAATTAAATTGAGAGCTTGTATGGAGAAAAATATCTCAACATCTCAACCAACAGACCAACCTGCAAAAAAAAATACCTATGCCGAGAAATATATCCATGAAACGGCAAGGGGGGTCTTTGGTTTTTTTATTACCCGCGCGCGTTTGGTGGTTCTCCTGATGATTGCGATTATTTTTGGCGGTATGGTAGCGCTGCTAGAATTGCCCCGTGAAGCCGACCCGGAAGTTAAGGTGCCTATTGCCGTGGTCGTAACCGCATTTCCCGGGGCAAACCCGTCAGACGTGGAAGATCTCGTAACCGACAAAATTGAAAAAGAAATAGAGGGTGTTGATCGGGTAAAACTCGTAACCTCAACGTCCGTTTCCGGCGTTTCATCCATTTTGGTTGAATTTGAAGCGGAAGCCGATCTTGAAAAAACGCTCCAGGACCTGAAAGATGCCGTGGATCGTGTCAATGATTTGCCGGATGATGCCACTGACCCACAGGTTGAACAAGTGCGCATTAATGACGCGCCGATTATTACGTTAAGCTTGGCCGGTCACCTCAACGAAACTGCATTTAAGGAACTTGCTGAAGAGGTGCAGGATGAGCTGGAAAAAATTCCCGGCGTATCCCGCGTGGCACTTTCCGGAGTTCGGGAAAGGGTGATTACCATTCGGGTAAAGCAGGGGGAGCTTGACCGTTTGCACCTGTCGTTAGGATCTGTCTTGGCAATACTGCGCGGGGCAAATGTGAATTTTCCTTTAGGAAATATCACGCTTGACGGCGTATCCTACAATATCAGGTCGGTTGGAAAATTCACCGATGCGGAATCTATTGCGCAGCTTCCCGTTTCGGGAAGCGCCCAAGGCAGCGTATTGGTTCAAGATATCGCGGAAGTTACGGACGGTTTTGCCGACCGCACGAGTTTATCGCGCATATCGCTTGCCGGTGGCGAACCCGAACCTACCGTCTCGCTTGCAGTGTATAAAAAAACCGGCGGTAATATTCTCCAAATTGTTGACGCCGCCAAAGAAAAATTGGTTAAGCTGAAAGAGGGTGGAATAATTCCGGAAGAGATTGAGGTAGAAACCAGCTCGGACTATTCGGTATTTATCCGCAAAGACCTGACTACCCTCGGATGGAGTGGCGTGCAATCCGCGATACTGATATTTATCATCATGTTCCTCGCGCTTTCCCTGCGCGAGGCCCTTATTTCTTTTCTTGCCATACCCTTAACCTTTTTCATTACTTTCTTTTGTTTATATCTATTCGGTTTTACGCTGAACAGTGTTACACTTTTTATTCTCGTGCTTTCTCTGGGGCTTCTGGTTGATGCATTTATCATTATTCTGGAAGGTATATTCCACAACATGCGGGAGGGGTACACAGCGCGGGACGCGTCACTGTTGTCCGTGGCACACTATAAAAAACCTCTGCTTGCCGGTGTGTTTACCACAATTTCGGCTTTTGTACCCATGCTTTTAGTAAGCGGGATACTGGGGCGGTTTTTACGCGTGTTGCCCATTACGCTCTCCATTACGCTACTTGCGTCTCTGTTCGTGTCGCTCGTACTCGTGCCAACCATTGCGTCAGTTGTTTTGCGACATAAGAACAGCGAAAAAGCTCCGAAGGTAAGCTTGTTGGAAAAGTACGTGACTATCTGGCTGATCGCGCGTTATAAAAAAAGCATTACGGCTTTTTTGGCAAGTCGAAAGAGAAAAGTCGCTTTTTTGGGAATGATGACTCTGTTGTTTTTTGGGTCATTGGGATTGCTTATTTCAGGATTCATACCGATACGATTGTTCCCCTCAACCGACATTGAATTTTCTTTTATCAATATTGAAATGCCGCAAGGCACGAGGTTGGCGGAAACTGAAAATGTGGTTCGGGAAGTGGAAGATGTGCTGCGGAGGCGGCCGGAAATTAAAACCTTTGTTTCAACCATCGGATCATCGCTTACTTTTGGCTTTGGAGGAGGCGCGTCAACGGGCGAGCATTTGGCAAATATCAACCTTACCTACGTTGGAGGGAAAGAAAGGAATTTGGCAAGTTATGAAATTGAAGAAGAATTACGGGAAGAACTTGCGCCAATTTCGCGTGGAAAAATAACCATACAGGAACTTACAAACGGACCGCCGACCGGCGCGCCAATTGAAGCGCGTATTACGGGAAAAGATATGCGCATATTGAGTAATATTACCGATACGGTAATTCGTCTCTTGGAGGAAACGGAAGGTACGCGGGATGTTACAACGGATCGTGATACAAGTCCTGCGGACATGGTGATCACCTTACGCAAAGATGCTCTTGCGGCATCAGGATTACAAGCAACTGATGTGGCATCTACCCTGCGCACCGCGCTCTATGGCGTAACCGCAACCGAAGTAACGCTTGGCGGCAAAGATATTGATGTAGTGGTCAAGCTTGCGGAGAACGAGTTGAAAGATTTGGAATTACTTGCCAATCTCTCTTTACACGCGCCTTCCGGCGAGCGCATTCCGCTTTCCCGTGTTGCGGATTTTAATTTTGAACCCGCGCTTGCCTCCATACACCATCGCGACTTTGAGCGTACGGTTACCGTTCACTCCTGGCTTGAAACGGGCTATACACCAACGACGGTTGTCCCGTTGGTAGAAGAGCGTCTTGCCGAAGAAATACTGCCGTCCGGATACGCGGTGGTGTTTGGGGGTGAGGTAGAAGATATTGACCAATCATTTTCCGAACTTTGGCGTGCCATGGTCGTGGCGGTGCTGCTTATTGTCTTTATTCTGGTACTGCAATTCAATTCATTCAAAAAACCTTTGGCAATTCTGCTCTCACTTCCCTTTGCGCTCATTGCCGTGGTTGCGGGCATGGTCCTGTTTCATCTTGCGTTCAGTTTTTCGGTATTTTTGGGTCTGATTTCACTCATAGGCATCACGGTCAATGACGCTATTGTGCTTATTGATAAAGCGGATCGCCATCGCAATGAAGCCAGCATGTCGCACATGGAAGCGGCAATTCATGCGGGTGAGACACGCCTGCAGCCTATTTTACTTACTTCCGCAACTACCATAGCAGGTATTGTACCCTTGGCGTTTGCTGATGAATTTTGGTTTGGGCTTTCCATAGCCATTGCCTTTGGTTTGGCATTTGCCACTATCATTCAGCTGTACATGGTGCCAATGTTTTACTTGAAATTGAAAGCTTGATAACTCTTTCCTGGTTTATTCCCCTGCGCAAAAAGATGAGGAGAGGGAGTACTGCGCTAAGTATAGTAATGAACTTCTGGTTTGTAAAATAGGGTGTATCCACCGTGTAAAAAAGTTGTTGCGTCACGGTCAGATTTTTGCAACGGAACCTGCTTCAGAAACGTCCTTACTCAAACTGCAACCCCAAACACTGATTTCACGAGTATTCCTATCATGTACGTGATACCAACCGCGAGCGCGATAATAACCAAGTTCATGCCAATACGTTTTGCTATCCGCATACCAGAAAGAAAAGCGAGTATATAGGAAACGACTATAACCATAACCGCGCTTACCGCGAGCGGCCAAAGTATCTGCCGCGCGCCAAAGAATACGGGGAGAATAGGCACAGTCGCGCCTATCAAATAAGCAATACCGACGATAACTGCGCTTTTGAGCGGATGATGCACATTTTCCGGATCAACACAATTTTGCAAAAATTCTTTTTTTTCCCGATCTGTTTTTTCAATCTCTTTTTCCGAGCTTCCCGCGGCGTATGCGCCCGCCGCCATGGAAAACGAACCCGCAAACGCGACGGTAACTGCGGCGACCAACACTTGTCCCGTAGCGTGAAGCGAAGCGAAGAAGCCGCTCACCGCTCCCAGTATCTCCACAAGGCCGTCATTAAAACCGAGAAAAATATCCCGTATGCGTTGCGGATAGATTTTGCGCTCCGACATCTCGGACACAATCTCGTCCTCATGCTTAAACTCATCTTCAAGAATTTCCCTTACCGCGCCCCCCAACGGATCATCTTGGTACGTTTTCCAAAGCGAGAGATATTTGCGTATACCATGGACTTCTATCGCCTCCAAAATGAGATGTATGCTCGCCTCACCAAAAATACGCCCTACGATAAAGAGCAAGACAAGCCGTACCCGCCTTCCGTGGTTGAGCTTATTGATTTTTACGCCGAAAAATTCCTGCCAAAATGCCAAATGCCTCGTTTCAACCACAACAAGCTCTCCCAACATTTTCTGGAGATCCCCTTTCGTTATCGTGTAAAATTTTTTATACAACGAAAGGTCAAAAAGCTCATCCAGCACCAGTTGTTGTGAGGTATTTTCTTTTGTAAACATGGGGTAAGTATACACCGTTGGCACGCACTTGTCCAAAGCTCCAGCAGTGCTATGATAGTTGTATGGAAACCCTCATCAAAAAACTCCTAGCTGACAGAACGCTGCAAAACAAGCGCATTATTAACGCTTTGCGTACCATAGACCGGAAAGATTTTGTACCGTCCGCATACGATGCAGAATCTTACGCGGACACTTCACTACCCATTGGGTACGGTCAAACCATATCCCAGCCGACCACTGTCGCCATTATGCTTGAACTTCTGCGGCCGAAAAAAGGCGAGAAGATATTGGATGTCGGATCGGGATCCGGTTGGACAACCGCACTGCTTGCCGCGCTGGTCGGCCCTTATGGAAAGGTGTATGGCGTTGAGCGTATTTCCGAACTTGTCGCTTTCGGCACAAAAAATCTCCGAAAATATCCATTTGCCAACGCGACCATAACGCAAGCAGGTACGTTGCTTGGACTCCCCCTCTATGCGCCGTACGACCGCATACTCGTGTCCGCCGCGTGCGAAAAAATTCCGCAAGAGCTTCTCAAGCAGTTGAAAGTCAAAGGTACGCTGGTCATTCCGATAGAAAGTGCTATATGGAAAGTGCAAAAACTTTCAAAAACAACCTATACAAAAAACACTGTTGAGGGATTCGCCTTTGTTCCCTTGCTAAGTTAGTTACTTTGTAATTCTTTTTGCAGTTCTGTATTTTGCGTGTCAAAGACATTGTGGAGATTCTGCGCATCTGCAATCTCTTGTGCGCCCAGTTGCGGTTGATTCGTATTTTGTTTTGAGCTTCCGCTCCAATACCATATACCGCCCGCAATCAGCGCAATGATGGTCAGTACGATGAGGAGTCCCACTAAAGCAAGCCCGTTGTGTTCACGCATAATTTTCTTCAATGTACTGACCAAATTTTGTAAATGCTTTTGCGCGCTGTGAGAAAATATTTTTTTCCACTATAGAAAATTGTGCAATGACCCGTGATGCTCCTTCGGGAATAAAAATTCGATCATACGGCATAACATCTTTGTTCGCTTCATGCACATTTTTCGCAATCATACCCCACAAGATTCCCTCAAAAAGTATAGGTTTACCGTCCGGCATGCAAAATCCAGCCACTGTTTTAAAGTATGCGTTTCTTGACCCCCCCCTTCCAGTAATTTAAAAATGCCTTGGTATCCTAGCGTCGCAAAGACGAATTTTGGCAAAGCACCCGGAAATCCGTCGTATGCTTCAAAAAAAGTCCAGTGTCTTCTAAAACCACCGTCTGCTGCAACGCATACGCCATGGTATATGCGGCGTTTCGCGCTATCTCTTCCAAACTTGTGTCATGATTTTCTTCGTACGATTGGTCAAGATGCTCCAACTCAATCTGATACCCGCGCAGCAGTTGTGAAACTTCAACAAATTTATGTTTATTGGTTGTAATAAAGGTAATGCGCATAGCTAACTAAAATAGAGTTTGAACAGCAGCCGCGCAAGCTTCTCACTGTCGTGACGGATAAGCGTTCTATGCAACAGTGTATCGTCGGGATTTTGCTGATAAATACCATCGGCAAGTAACTCCGCGCCTGCCGCGCGGTAAAATTTTCCCTGCATGACTTCACTATCAAATTCTACGGCGTATTCTCCTTCCCTTGCATATTTTTCTAAGAGTTCCTTATGAGGTTTTTTAGTGTTGTACACCACATAATCAAGAACATTTTCGCCAATATATCGCTCAATCTCATTGACAAAGTCATGCACAAAAAACCCGTCCGTTTGCCCTGGCTTGGTCACCAGATTACAGACATACATCTTTTTCGCTTTTGATTCGCGAAGCGCATCCGCCACTCCGTCCACCATGAGTGTCGGGACAAGTGATGAGTACATATTACCCGGTCCTAGGACAATGACATCTGCTGTACGGAGTGCCGTATCAGCATGCCGGTTGAGTTTCGCCGCGGGTTTTAAAAAAAGTTCCGGCTTATCACCTACGTCAAAAAACGACTGGTCAACGCTGTTCTGTCCTTCAATTACTGTTCCGTTTTTGAGTTTGAGGCACAAATGCACGTTATCAGTCGTAACGGGAATAACTTTACCTTGAATATGAAGAATTTCCTCGGCAGTGTGCACGGCTTCTGAAAAACTACCGGTAATTTTTTCCAGTGCGGTTAAAAAGAGATTGCCGAATGAATGCCCGCCAAATGCTCCTTGGGGAAATCTATAATTAAAAAGTTCTCGTACAATTTCAGGAGAGGATGAGAGTGCTACCAGGCATTGTCGCACATCGCCGGGAGGCAGCACCCCAAGTTCATCCCGTAAAACACCAGTGGAGCCGCCGTCATCAACCATATTTACAACCGCGGTAATAGCATTGACATAGTGTTTTAATCCGCTCAAAACGGTGAATATTCCCGTTCCCCCGCCCAACACGACCGCTTTAATGCCTTGTGGCGTCGTCATATCGTACA
>PEYJ01000016.1 GCA_002774425.1 Parcubacteria group bacterium CG08_land_8_20_14_0_20_48_21
ACTGCGTACGCAGCCGACGATTTTCGAATTGTTTATCGCACTCGCAGTAGGATTTGTAGGAGCGTTCGTAGTCGTTTGGCCCGGTCTTACCTCTGCTATCGCGGGTGTCGCTATCGCAGTCGCTTTAGTGCCTCCGCTTGCAACGGTCGGTATTGGACTTGCTAGTAAAGCATGGTATGTATCCGGCTCCGCGCTACTTCTATATTTGACGAATTTATTTGCGGTTGTTCTCGCAGCCATACTTTTTTTCATATTTGCTGATTTTGAGCCGCCGGCAACGGAAATTGGACAACAGCGGAAGAAAAAACGCATCGTATACACCTTGGTTTTAGTTGCCTTTGTTGCGGTTATGCTTACTATCGTAACTGGTCAAACTGTACACGTAGATAACCAAAGAGACGTGGCGCAAGAAGTCATTGCATCGTCGCTGCGAGATTTTTTGGGAATTGACGTACGTGATGTTTCGGTGCGTGAGCGGCGCGTCACCATAGAAGTAGATGCCGTGGTTCGTGCGAGTCAAAATATAGATCGTTCGAAGGTGAATGCAATTGCGCAAAAATTACAGAGTGTGCTTGGCAAAGAAGTATCGCTGCATATCACGATAGTTCCGACATACAATATCTCCAGTGGGGGATAAATGTCCTATAGCGCATGCCTGATATACCGCAAAATCGTAACGTACCATTGACCGTTTCACAATTCATAGAATTGACCGGTGCGTATCTTGCGACGCTCACCGTAGCCGTGCAAGGCGAAGTAGTGGATTTTCATACCGCTAAAGATCGGTTGGTTTTTTTTGATTTGAAAGATGCGAAGTCCCGTATGACCTGCTTCATGCTGGTATGGGAGTTATCGTATCCGCTTGAAGACGGCATGGAAGTTGAAGTTACCGGATCTGCCGGATTGTTTAAGGCAAGTGGTAAGTTTCATTTTCGCGTTGCCTCATTCGTTCCAAAAGGGGTAGGGGCGCTTTCCAAAGCCCTTGAAGCGACTAAGAATAAACTGGAAGCCGAAGGACTGTTTGCAGCAGAGTTTAAGCAATCGCTTCCACTGTATCCAGCGCACATTGCGCTTATCACTTCACCGGATGCTGCTGCGTATATGGATGTGATGCGCGTGCTCTCTAACCGCTGGCCGGGATTGACCGTTACCTTTCTGCCGGTAGGTGTGCAGGGTTCGGAGGCCGCTGGGCAAATTACCGCAGCTCTGCAGTATGCAAATGCGCATACCCATGCCGAAACAATTATCCTGACTCGCGGTGGCGGCTCACTGGAAGATCTCTCCGCATTTAATGCGGAATCGGTTGCGCGTGCGATTTTCGCATCGCGCATACCCGTCGTGTGCGGCATAGGTCACGAGCGTGATTGGACGATAGCCGATTTAGCCGCGGATATTCGCGCCGCAACTCCATCCAATGCGGCGGAGCTAACGGTACCCGATGCCAAAGCGGTTACGGCGGCAATTATGCGCCTTGCTGATAACATAATCGGCGCACTGCACGTGATCGTGGCAGCTGATAGAAGACGTGTGCAAGAATGCGTACGCACGCTTGATCTTGCTATGAAGAACCATCTTGAAGATTTGCGGACACACATCCGCCGCTTTGCGCGTAGTTCGCAAAAGTATACCGAGCGATCACGCTCGGTACGCTTGCACGTTGATGAAGTAATTGAACGGTGTTTTCAAGCGACTCTGCACCGCACACATTCTCTTGCGGCGTATGTAGTATCCGCAGAGCGTTTGTTCCGAACACAACATCCGGAAATGGTCTTAAGCCGTGGTTACAGCATCACATTTGACAAAACGGGAAAAATCATTAAAGATGTGCATACCCTTGCTTTGGGAGACGTGTTGACGACCCGCATATCCCATGGAGCAGTGGAAAGCACAATCAAACGCCTCTATGCAGCAAAAAAAAGAAAAGATAAACTTTTCAAAACTTCTGGGAGAACTTGAAACGCTTACCCATGAGCTTGAAGCGGATACGCCTGACCTTGCAGAAGCGGTAAAAAAATTTGAGCGCGGACTGGCCATTGCCCAAGAGCTCAAAACCTATCTCACGGAGACTGAAGCCTCTATCACCGTGCTGAAAAAGAAATTCACCCTTGATTCTTAATCACTATAGAGTATGAAGTTTACGCAAATAAGCATCCTCTCTGCCGCACTTATATTGGTAGGCTGGTTCTTATGGCAGACGGGAAATACCGATGAAGCCGTGAATACAAGCGAAGATGTTGCCCAAATGAACGCGGATGCCCTGGTTGAAGAAATTGATGCATCCAAAAACGATTCCGGCGGAGCTATGCAGGAAGAAACTAACATTGTAGTCAATGCGCCGCAGCCAGGTAGCATGGTAACAAGTCCCGTAACGATTACCGGCCGCGCGCGTGTTTTTGAGAATACGGTCAATGTCGCGTTTCGGGATGCTGCCGGTAATACGAAAATTCAGGAAGTGGCGATCGCAAAAGCTGCTGCAATCGGAGAGTTTGGAGAATTTTCCATCACCATAACATATAATTTTAATGCCACCAAAAAAGGGATGATAGAGGTGTTCTCGTTAAGTCCTAAGGACGGCAGCGAAATTGACACAGTAGTCATTCCGGTAGCATTTGAGTAGAATGTTTTGCGGAGAGATAATTATAACCCCCGGCATAAAATACCGGGGGTTATGAGTACCGCAGACCGAGCCAATTCTTCCTATTGGAAAGAATATCTTCTCCCTCCAATTACCATCCCGTTCAGTATATGGAAACTTTCATCTCCATCTAAATTATGGAAATGAAATGTAACGGGTATCTGCATCCCAAAAGGCGTGCGGGCATTTGCTTGTGCTATCTTGACGAGATGCACAAAACTAAACTTCGCATGCCGCAGATACCTCCCTTCGTTTAACTCCTGCCGAAGGAAACTACTTTCCTTCTTTGCATGCACACCATCTATAACAGTGTGCATTATTGCACACTGTGCGGTGATGCGCGCATGTTCATCTGCCGAAAGTTTTTGTTTGCAAATAAATTTTGCAAACTCACCGGCAACCAATCGGGGGGTAAGAAGATAAAAATATACCACATCGCCTTTAGCAGTATGTGTGAGAACGAATATGGAGCATACTTCTTCTGTCACCTCACTGCCATGTACCAGAATCGGGTACGCTTGTAGCGTACGCACTTTTTCAGTAGATCCCTCTCCTCGTAAGGGACAGATGAAAATGACACAGGAAATCACGATGCATAACAGGCGTTTGCGCAACATTTCTGATCTCCTTATATAAAAGAGGAAAAAAAAATTTCAAAGAACCACGTAAGAGTATTCTAAAATAGTTAACAGTATTTGTCAACTTGTATTCTCTCTCGTGACACATACAAAAAAAAATGCTACACTTATCCATGCGACTCATCTTTAACAATGAACAACTACTATGCAGATAACCATATATTCCACACCAACGTGTCCTTACTGTAAAATGGCAAAAGCTTTTTTTGACGAGCAAAAAATCGCTTATGAAAATATTGACGTGTCCGTTGATCATCCGAAAACGGAAGAAATGATACAAAAATCCGGTCAGATGGGCGTACCGGTTATTGATATGGATGGGGAAATTATCATCGGTTTTGATCGGGCAAAAATTGAAGCCATACTCAAGAAATAATTTTTTACTTCTTTATCATAACTGTATGGACGAAGGCAAATATTGTGGTGGCGCATGTACCGAAGGGTGCGAATGCGCTACCAGTGAGTATACCGGAAAAAACGATGAGGGTGGATGCTGCGGATCTTGTAATTGTGGAAACGAGCCCGCCGATGCGTAATCGTAACGCCCGCAGGAGCGTTGGTTGTAAAGATATGTTTTGTCATCACCGCATCGGTCTGTATACGCAAACCATAATTATATATACGACGTTATTATAGGGGCTGGTCCTGCCGGCATGTCGGCGGCAATTTATAGCACCAGAAAGAAAATAAAAACACTCATCATCTCCAAGGATATGGGCGGGCAGGCCGCGCTTTCGTCAGATGTGGAAAATTATCTTGGGTTTCACATGATTACCGGAGCGGAGCTTGCACAAAAATTTGAAACGCACTTGCGCGATTTTGAGGACATTGAACTGGTGCGGGGTGAAGAGGTGTCCGCTATCAAGAAAAAAAGTAAAAAATTTATTGTACAGACGTTAGGCGGCAAAGCATACGAAGGGAAGACCGTACTTATCACATCGGGGAAAGTTCCAAGAAAACTTGGTATCCCGGGAGAAGAAAAGTATCGGGGCCGAGGCGTTACGTACTGCGCAACGTGCGATGCGCCGTTGTTTTCGGGAAAAGACGTCGCGGTCATCGGCGGGGGCAATGCCGCGCTGGATGCGGCTTGGCAACTTACCAAAATAGCAAAGAGCATACAATTGGTCACTAACGGCGAGCATTTTAAAAAGGCGGATCAGGTGCTTTTCGGAAAAATACGGGAAAGTAAAAAAGTAACGATATACTACCATGTGACCACCTCGCGTATTGACGGTGATGCGTTTGTGCAGAGTATGGAGATTAAAAATGCAAAAACGGAAAAATTTCATGTACAAGGCGTATTTATAGAGATCGGATCAATTCCCGCAACACAGTATCTCAACAATTTTATTAAACTGAATCAATGGCAAGAAATTGTTATCAATGAGCGTAATGAGACTTCGGTTAAGGGCGTGTATGCGGCGGGAGATGTAACCAGTGTTCCGGAAAAGCAAGTTATTGTAGCTGCCGGGGAAGGAGCAAAAGCCGCGCTCATGGAATTTGATTATCTTGCAAAACGCAAGGCATAAGCTATTTCATTATGAACTACGATGCCGCATCGCTGCGCTTACATAAGCGCCTGCGCGGAAAAATACACCTTGCGCCAAAGGCGCGCATTCGGACAAAAAAAGATTTAAGTATTTCGTATACGCCTGGTGTTGCGGCACCCTCACTTGCCATTGCGCGTAACAAGGGCGCAGTCTATACCTATACGAATAAGGGCAACATGGTTGCGGTATTGACGGACGGCAGTGCGGTATTGGGATTGGGCAATATCGGACCGGAGGCCGCATTGCCGGTTATGGAGGGCAAGGCGGTGTTGTTTAAAGAATTTGGCGGGATTGATGCGTTTCCGCTGGCGCTTGCGACCCAAGATACGCACGAGATCATACGTACGGTGCAACTCATCGCCCCTATGTTTGGGGGCATCAACCTTGAAGATATTTCCGCTCCTCGGTGTTTTGAAATAGAGGAAAAGCTGAACCAACTGCTTGATATTCCGGTTTTTCATGACGATCAGCACGGAACCGCTATTGTGGTGTTGGCAGGATTACTTAATGCGCTCAAAGTGGTTAAAAAACGCATGCAAGACTGTACGATCGTGGTGAACGGCGCGGGCGCAGCCGGTATAGCGATTACAAGGCTATTGCAAGAAAATCGTATACAACCGAAAGATATTATTTTGGTAGACAGCAGAGGAATTATTGTCGCGGGACGCACCCATCTTCATCCGATTAAAAAATCCCTTGCGCGGGTTACGAATAAGCACAAACTGCATGGATCGGTACAAGAGGCACTTTTGAGAGCTGATGTATTTATTGGTGTTTCAAAAGGCGATCTCCTCACGTCGGTTGATGTGCGGCGTATGAACGAGCGGAGCATTATTTTTGCCATGGCTAATCCGACCCCGGAGATTATGCCCCAGAAAGCTAAAAAAGCCGGTGCCGCGGTTGTCGCAACCGGTCGCTCGGATTTTCCGAATCAAGTCAATAATGTGTTGGTATTTCCGGGGATATTCAGGGGCGCTCTGGATGCCCGCGTACAATCGATCACTCTTCCCATGAAGTATGCGGCGGCTTATGCGCTTGCGCAACTCGTCAAAAAACCTACCCAAGCGCATATCCTTCCATCGCCATTGGATCGTACAGTAGGATCTGCAATTGCGCGTGCCGTGCGGCGCGCGGCGTGATAGCGACAACTATATTTTGTCGGCGAAGTCCGGTTATGCTATAATACTCATACTATGTCAAAAAAAGGAATTTTCATACCTATAGAAGTTTCCGCCAGGCACTTGCATCTTTCCGCAGCGCATTACAATAAGCTCTTTGGAGAAAAGGCGAAGATGCACCTCCTGCGGCCCGTATCCCAGCCAGGGCAGTTTGTGACACGCGAAACGGTTGCGATTTCAACAAAAAAAGGAAGCTTTTCGCAGGTACGCATTGTCGGGCCGTGCCGTCCGCAAACCCAATTTGAGCTGACCAAAACCGATGCGCGCTCGCTCGGTATTGATCCGCCATTGAAACGGTCCGGGCTTGTGCCGCAACAGGGAGAAACACTTATCCTGAAAGGACCTCAAGGATTGGTGCGATTGCGGGGCGGAGCAATTATTGCGCAGAGGCATATCCATGCCAGTACGCAGGACGCACGCAAGTACGGACTCAAAAAAAACAAAATCGTGCGTATAGAGGTTTCCGGAGAACGTGGTGGTGTATTTGAAAACGTCATCGTGCGCGTACACCCAAAATTTAAATGGGCATTTCACCTAGATACCGACGAAGCAAATGCGTTTGGCATATCGGGAAATACCAAAGGCAGGCTACTTTAAATCAATCTTTAGTAATATTATTTATCCAGTTTATGTTTTCTGGATTAGCGACAGGAACCATGATTACCGGACTGGTCATTATTGCCATTGCGGTAATTGTAGGTCTTATCATTAAATCAAAGATGTAGTCATGGAGGGAACTATTCTCGTGTTGAATGCGGGCAGCGCATCCCTGAAATTTAGTGTGCGTGAAGGCGCAAAATTTTCTTGCGTGCAGGAAGGGATCGTACCGACGGCTGAAAAAGCGGAAGCGGCGCTCAAAGAGGTGTTGCGGAGCATACCGGACATGGGAAATGTGGTGGCGATTGGTCACCGCGTGGTTCATGGAGGATCTCAATTTCATACCGCAGTTGTGATAGACAAAAGTGTTATGCAGACGCTCATGCAACTTGACGATCTCGCGCCACTGCATAATCCGCGCAGTCGGGAAATAATCTCGCTCGCTCACGAATATTTACCGCAACTGCCGAACGTTGCGGTATTTGACACCGCTTTTTTTACGCACCTGCCGCGTCGCGCGCGGGTGTATGCAATTGCCCGCGAGTGGGAAGAGTCACATGGCATTATCCGGTACGGTTTTCATGGCACATCGCACAAGAGTATGCTCTATAAGACAGCGGAAAAATTGGGGAAAAAGCCAAAAGATGTAACCATGGTGTCTTGCCACCTGGGAGGCGGATCAAGTATTACGGCTATCAAAAAAGGAGAGTCGGTTGATACGAGTATGGGTTTTACGCCGCTTGAGGGGTTGGTTATGACCACGCGAGCGGGAGACATTGATGCGGGTGCAGTCGCATTAATGGCAAAGGTTATTGAAAGAGAACATGGATCGGGTACGTGGGAAAAGGTTTTGCATGAACTCAATTTTAATTCGGGCTGGAAAGTGCTCGCAGGTGGCATAGATGATTTTCGCGAGCTTTTACGCGAGAAGGGATCAGGCAACCCTGATGCGTTGTTTGCGTTTGAACTCTTTGTCTATCGTATTCAGAAATATATCGGCTCTTACATCGCAATTTTAGGTAAAATTGACGCAATCACTTTTACCGGAGCAATTGGCGCGGGACATGCGGAAACACGGGACGCGATTGTGCAGCCCTTGGCAAAGCATATTTTAAAAGGCGTGCCTGTTTTTGCCGTACCTACCGTTGAAGAGGAATGGATAGCGCGGGAGACTGCGGAGGTATTGGGAATTCCGAAAAACAAACGCTAAACTTTTTGAGTAGCTGCTCAACAACTGCCCTACCGAAGAACAGGGTGTTTAGTGTTGCATCTTTGGGAACAAATCCATCCCTTCAGACGACAAACGAACCTTTCAAATTGTTGGACTTGCGAAGTCCAACATGAAGAAATATCTCAAGGAATTTCCCGATCTCAAAAAAACTTTCCGGAAATAACATTTCTAGAAACGTTGATGCTTCGCTGTCAGCTTTGGCACGATTATGTATGAAATGATGCTATGTAATGATAATGGAGTATCGTGCCAATCAGGACGAAAATGCCAAGAAACGAGGAGGTAATTTCACTTTTCTCAAGGTCTGAAAGCACTTTAGTGTGTTAGATCCTGGAACCTCTCGCATTCAGCAAGAGTAGGGGGATGAGTGTTTTTTATATTGCGCACAGATGATTTAAAAAAAACCCGCGGCGTAATGCGTTGGGCAGAAGATTGGGAAAGATCATTAATGACCAAGATCGGGGATCTTGACCACAATCAGCCTACCGTCCATGACGATATGCACGTACCCCTTGGGAGGGGCGGATGCTGTGGCAAAGAGCTTGTCAGCCGTGTGTTGGTGCACTTGTAGCGCATCCATAAATGCACCCAAATACCCAGGGGTTTCATCGTTGTTCTCCGATGACATGGATGGTGTCGTGAACACCATCATGGTTAAAATAGGCAGGAGCTTGTCCCTGATGATCAGGGACAAGAGACGGAATCTCATGAGAGTCTCTCCTTTCATCATCAGGCGGCGGAGTGCCGCGGAGGTAGATAGCAAATACCGCATGGCGATTGGTGCCATCCGGCAAAAACCCAAGAAACAGCAAGTGAGGTCTTCTATCGTCCTGTTGTTCGGCAAGATACGCCAGAACTTCAGGAATTTTCTTTTTCGCCTCACGTAAAACCAAGGCGATCTGTTGCGGGCTGCTCAACGCAACCTTTTTTGATTGTATGAAACAAATAAGAAAGGGTTATAGTTGGGGTAGAATCTGCTCATGAGCGTATATGGCTCGATTGCTTCCCTCGTCGTGGGGCGCGTCGCCTCGCTGATGGAGAACTCTCTTGCCTGCTCGTAGAGCAGGCTCACCATTTGTTTCTCTGAAACGCGCGCGCAAGCCACTTGTGTGGCAATCATGAACGCGAACGCTCCGTCGCGAACTACTCTTCTTGACGACATTGTTCCTCCCTACGGATAGAGTTGTATGGGCAGCGCCGAGTGGTGCTTTTGGTGAGTTATGAAATTGTCAAAGTGCTAAAATGAGCGGATGTTGCATATGCAAAAAACAGCGTTTCTACGCCTAAACATCCATCGTGAGCATACCGTGTTAGGAATTATTGTCAAGTAAAGATATCCACCTATCAATATACGACATCGCAAGTCGTATATTGAGGGAAGAAGGCCATTCTTGCTTAGTAGATACTAAACCTGATATACTCAACGCTGTCTATGAAACACGCTATCCGTAATTTCTGCATCATTGCTCATATTGATCACGGCAAGAGTACGCTGGCTGATCGCATGTTGGAAATCACCGAAACGGTAACCAAACGTGAGATGAAAGCCCAACTGTTGGATAGTATGGATTTGGAGCGTGAGCGGGGTATCACCATTAAATTACAGCCGGTGCGGATGCTCTACAAAAACAACACCTTAAACTTGATAGATACGCCGGGTCATGTGGATTTTTCGTATGAAGTTTCCCGGTCGCTCGCGGCAGTTGAGGGAGCGGTGTTGCTGGTAGATGCTTCACAAGGCATTCAAGCGCAGACGCTCGCCAACCTCTATCTTGCCGTTGAGCAGAATCTCACCATAATTCCCGTACTCAATAAGATTGATTTGCCGAATGCGGATGTGGAAAAAGTCCGCAATGAAGTGGTAAAAGTATTGGGCTGTGCACCCGAGGAAGTATTGCTGGCTTCAGGAAAAACCGGCGCAGGCGTTGTTGAAATATTGGATGCGGTTGTTCGTCTGATCCCGGCGCCAAAACCAAAAGATTCCATGCATACGCGCGCGCTGATTTTTGATTCGCTGTTTGATTCGTACAAAGGAGTTGTTGCCGAAGTCCGGGTCATGGATGGAATCATACGCAAAGGCGATGCGCTTACACTCTTAGGCACCCGTGCCAAGGGAGAAGCGCTGGAAGTTGGCATCTATACGCCTAAAATGAAACCAATAGATGCCTTGGAAGAAGGCATGATCGGTTATGTCATCACCGGTCTTCGGGATGTCACCGAATGCAGAGTAGGAGATACCCTCACCCAGTCGGCTCAAGTCAAAGAAACGCAAGCACTTGCGGGCTATAGAGAAGTAAAGCCCATGGTTTTTGCGGGAATTTTCCCCAGGGAAGGCAATAATTTTGCAGAATTGCGCGAGTCAATGGAAAAACTCAAATTAAATGATGCGGCGCTGGCGTATGAGCCGGAACATTCCAAAGCTCTGGGATACGGTTTTCGCTGCGGGTTTTTAGGGTTGCTCCATTTGGAAATCGTGCAGGAACGGCTTTTGCGCGAGTACGGTATGGAGGTTATGATAACCGTGCCTTCGGTTGGCTATAACGTAACGCTCACGAACGGCGACCTGCTCACCATAAAAAGCCCGCTAGATCTTCCCGATGCGGTACGTATCGCAAAAATTGAAGAGCCACTTATGACCGTTGCTATCGTGGTACCTTCCGGCTACCTTGGCGGTATCATGAATTTGTGCGCGGAAAAGCGGGGAGTGCTGCACCATACCGAATATATTGATGAAACGCTTGTGGTGCTGCACTATACATTGCCGCTCACCTCGCTCATCACGGATTTTTATGATAAACTCAAGAGCGTATCGTCGGGCTATGCTTCGCTTAATTACGATTTTAAGGGTTATCAAGAAGTGGAGGTTGTCCGCATAGATATTTTAGTCGCTGAAGAGCCGGTGGAAGCGCTTGCGGTCATTGCCTATCGCGATGAGGCGCACGAAACGGGGAAGCGCATCGTGCATATTCTTAAAGATAAAATTCCCCGTACGCAGTTTGTAATTAAGCTGCAGGCTGCCATTGGCGGGAAAATTATTGCGGGAGAACGTATCTCCGCGTTGCGCAAGGATGTTACCGCAAAACTCTATGGTGGCGATGTCACCCGCAAACGCAAACTGCTGGAAAAACAGAAAAAAGGAAAAAAGAAAATGATGGCGATGGGAACGGGCAAGGTGGACATACCCAATGACGCGTTTTTAGCGGTGCTGAAGAAATAGCAACGAGAGTAAGCATCTCTTGTCTGCAAACCGCAAGCTACACCTATGGCAAAAGATTCAAAAAAACGCAAAGTATTAAAATTTGCTTGGCTGGTGTTCAGTATTTTTATGGTTGGTATGATGGTGCTGTTGACGATTGGTCCTCTGTTTTATTATTAGTTCGTAGAGCAGAGCAGAAACGCTGCATATAGCACATGAGAAAAAAAGAACAAAAGCTGTGGCAGGTTGCACAAGCGGCACCGGATGCAATAGCATCTCTTTTTTCGCAGTATCCAACATCGGTTATACAGCTCTTGCATAACCGTAATCTCACGGAACGTGATGCGGTTGAGCAATTTTTGCATCCAGACTACGCACGTGATCTGCACGATCCTTTTTTATTCCGCGACATGAAAAAAACAGTGGAACGCATTGGACAGGCAATAAAGCATAAAGAAAAAATAGTCGTCCACGGCGACTACGATGCTGATGGCGTATGCGCATCAACGGTTTTGGTAACCGCTCTGCGACAATTAGGAGGTCAGGTTGATGCCTATCTGCCCAACAGGGAAAAAGAAGGGTATGGACTGAAGACGGCAACCGTGGAAAATTTTGCAGAGCGAGGGACCAAGTTATTACTTACCGCTGATTGCGGTATCACCGGAAACGAAGCAATAGCGCGTGGTAATGATCGGGGCATTGATACCATAGTTGTTGACCATCACCATGCGCCGGATGTATTGCCGGAGGCGTATGCAATTCTCAATCCGGTTGTGCCGGAAGAAACCTATCCATTTAAACATCTGGCGGCAGTAGGCGTTGCGTTTAAACTCGTGCAGGCGTTGGTTTCGGATAAAGGTTTGGTATTGCTTGGTGTAGAACAAAACGAGGTCAAGGGAGAAGTATTGGAAAAATGGCTCCTGGACGTCGTGGCAATCGCAACGGTAACCGATATGATGCCCTTAGTAGGTGAAAACCGCGTGCTCGTGTCCTATGGTCTGTTGGTGCTCAATAAAACGCGCAGAACGGGACTCAAAGCGCTTATTGAAGCGGCGGGACTGGAGATGGGTAACACCGGCATGGATTCTTCAAATCGCAAACAGTTGAATGCGGCGAGCATCGGCTTTCGCTTGGGACCGCGGATCAATGCCGCTGGACGCTTGGAGCATGCCAACGGCGCGTATGACCTGCTGATGAGTGAGCAACCGGCAAAAGCGGCGATGTGGGCGCAAGCGTTAAATGAAGTGAACAAAAAGCGTCAGGAAATCACCGAACAAACGGTTAAGGATGCGCAGACGCAGGTACAAGATACGGTAGATTCCACGCACATTATTACTGCCTACGATCCGGAATGGCATATAGGCGTACTGGGACTTGTCGCGGGCAGGTTGCTCCAGCGTTACGGGCATCCCACCATGGTGATGGGAGATAAAAATGGTACGATAACGGGATCAGGAAGATCGCGCAACGGCTTCCATTTGGTTGACGCATTGGATACCATGAACGAGCTGTTTACATCTTACGGCGGACACGCGCAGGCGTGTGGGTTTACGCTGAAAGAAAAAAAACTTTATGAAGAATTTATTGAACGCTTAAGGACGTATGCGAAAAATATTTTTCGCGAGCAGCCGATCAAAGAAATCCTCTCCATTGACTCGGAGCTGCAAGTATCGGATCTGACGTTGGAGTTTTATGGAATATTGCAAAAATTTGAACCTTTTGGCCAAGCAAATCCCCAGCCGAAATTCTTATTGAAAAATGTGACGGTATTGGATGTGCAAACGGTAGGAGATGGCAAGCATTTAAAGTTATTGTTAGGCCAAAATGGATCGGTTGCCCGCCGCGCCGTAGGTTTTGGTATGGGCGAAGTATGGTTTCCACACATACAAAAAAATGATAAGGTGGACATCGTGGCGGAACTCATGCTCAACGAATGGCAAGGGAAGAGGGAGTTGCAGTTGCGTCTCGTAGATTTAAGAAAACCTTTCTCATGAATACGCCCGTCCGCCTTGCTATGAAAAAACTCATACTGCATACTGACGGTGGGGCCAGGGGAAACCCCGGACCTGCGGGAATTGGCGCGGCTTTAACCACGCCTGAAGGGGATGTGGTGGCGGAAGTTTCTCGTTACATCGGAGAAACGACCAACAACCAAGCTGAATATCGCGCTTTGATCGCGGGATTGGAAAAAGCGAAAGAAGTGCATGCTGATTCCCTAACCTGTTATTTAGACAGCGAATTGATTGTGAAGCAGTTGCAAGGGGACTACAAGATAAAAAATGCAGATTTAAAGCCATTGGTTGAGATTGTGCGGCATCTTGCGCATCAATTTAAAGAAATCACGTTTACCCATGTACCCAGGGAACGAAATAAACACGCGGACAGTTTAGTAAATAGGGCAATTGATGCCGCAGGAAGGTGAGGTGCATGTTTGTCTTGCATTATTTTGAAAAAGTGGCTACACTACTGAAGTCTTAAAGTAGCATATAATTGCAATGACCTACTCTTACGGAAAGAAGCACGGTTTAAGCGCGCAGGCAAAACGCCTGTGGGCTTTTTTTGGCATCGTGATGCTTGTACTTACATCTGTGGCGGTGGTGTATCCCCAGGGGTATAATACGGCATTGGATATCCTCCATATTTCAGGAAATGGCGCGCTGTATCGCAATGATCAATTTCACTTAGGGCTTGATCTGCAGGGCGGAGCGCACCTGGTGTATGAAGCGGACACTTCGCGCGTTTTCAGTGATGCGGGAGAGGCGGTTGATGGAGTGCGAGATGTCATTGAACGCAGGGTCAATAGTTTTGGTGTTGCGGAACCTTTGGTTCAAACAACGAAAGTTGGAGATTCGTGGCGTATCATCGTAGAACTTGCCGGAGTATTTGATGTAAATGAAGCCATTCAAAAAATAGGGGAAACGCCGCTCTTGGAATTCAAGGTACAAAATAACGAGCCGCCGCGAATATTGACCGAACAGGAAAAACAACAGATGGATGCGTATAACGCGGACGCGAAAGGTCGCGCGCAAAAAATATTGGATAGCCTTCGTAATGGCACGGTTATTTTTGATGATGCGGTACCACAGTATTCAGAAGACACAACGACCGTTACTATCGGTGGTAAGTTGGGATATTTATTTGCGGATGACGCTCAATATGCGTCACTCGTATCGGCAGTGGAAAATTTACAAAAAGATGGTATTGCACCTGAAGCAGTTGTGGATACAGTAGGCTATCACGTTGTTAAACTCCTGGATACGCGCACTGAAGAAAAGGAAGTTTTTGCAAGCCACTTGCTTATTTGCTGGCAGGGACTAACCACCTGCGCACAGAGCCGCACTAAAGAAGAGGCGCAGGCAAAAATAAATCTTCTCAAGGCGCAGGCAACACCGGAAAATTTCTCTGAACTCGCAAAAGAAAACTCTGACGATCTTGGATCGGGTCCGCAAGGGGGGGTGTTGGGCAGCTTTAGAAAGGGCGCTATGGTCCCCGCATTTGAAAATGCCGTTTTCAACCAGAGTGTCGGTACGATATCCGATGTAGTGGAATCTCCATTTGGCTACCATTTAATTTTGAAGACCGATGAGAAACTGGTAACTGCATATCAACTTGCGCACATACTCATCACAACACAGAGCGAAACGGATATTTTAGGTCCGCAAGATGAGTGGCAAAATACCGATTTGACCGGAAAACATCTACGCCGTGCTGTTTTGGAGTTCAATCAAACCACGGGCGAGCCGGAGGTATCCATAGAGTTTGGCAGCGAAGGCAAAAAGTTATTTGAGGATATCACCGATAAGAACATAGGAAAGCCCGTGGCCATATTTCTTGATGGCATACCTATCAGCACACCGACCGTACAGCAAAAAATAGTCGGAGGCAAAGCGGTGATCACCGGTCAATTTACGGTTCCGGAAGCGAAGCAACTGGTTCAGCGGTTGAATACCGGTGCGCTGCCGGTACCTATTACGCTCGTAAGCCAGCAAACGGTTGGTGCAACTCTGGGAAGCGATTCGCTCGCTAAGAGCTTGCAAGCGGGAATGCTTGGTATTCTGTTTGTTGTACTGTTCATGATCCTATACTACCGTTTATCCGGCATACTTGCCGTATGTTCACTAGGTGTGTATGCGGTGGTGCTGCTGGCATTGTTTAAACTTATTCCCATTACACTGACGCTGGCAGGTATTGCCGGATTTATCCTGTCCCTAGGCATGGCGGTTGATGCCAATGTGCTTATTTTTGAACGTATTAAAGAAGAGTTGCGCCGGGGAAGATCTGTTGATGCAGCTATTGATGAGGGTTTTGTACGCGCATGGCCGTCCATTCGTGATGGCAACGTTTCAACACTCATTACCTGCTTTATTCTCTTTACGTTTACCACTAGCATTGTGCAGGGCTTTGCTATAACGCTCGGTATTGGCGTCGTGGTAAGTATGTTCTCGGCTATTGTCATTACGCGAATATTTATGAAACTTATGGTACGGGTAAAAGCAGTCAATAAACCCTGGCTTTTTGGCGGCAAAAGCTCTCTAGAACAAACGTAGTATGCAGCTCCCCCTTATTAAAAATAGGTTTATTTCTCTTACGCTATCCGGTGTGTTGGTTCTTTTGAGTATGGCACTGTACGTTATTTGGGGGCTTCATTACGGTATTGATTTTACCGGCGGCTCGCTCCTTGAGGTGTCGTATGAAACCCAACGTCCCTCCATAGACTCCATACGCGGCGTTATTGAAGGGTTGCAGATAGCGGACCCAAGGATCCAATTATCCGGTGATGCGGGCATTATTATTCGTTTATCGGAAATTGACGAAGCAACGCACCAACAGATACTGCAGGTGCTCAACACACAGACGGAAGGGCAGGGAGTCATTGAGGATCGTTTTGATTCAGTCGGGCCAACGGTTGGCAAAGAATTGCAACAAAAAGCGCTGTGGGCGCTATATACGGTTTTATTGGCAATTGTGCTGTACGTTACTTGGGCGTTTCGTAAAGTGAGCAAGCCCATTGCTTCGTGGAAATATGGCGTTGTTACCTTAGTAACACTGTTTCATGACGTATTGATTGTTGTAGGTGTATTTGTCTTTTTGGGAAAATACTTGGATATAGAAGTGGATACGGCGTTCATCACGGCACTCTTAACAATATTGGGTTATAGTGTTAATGATACCATCGTGGTGTTTGACCGTATTCGGGAAAACTTGCATAAACATTTTATAGGAAGTTCAGACAATTTTGAGGAATTAGTAAACGATAGCGTCAATCAAACGCTCGCCCGGTCCATCAACACTTCCCTTACTGTTGCTTTGGTGTTGTTGGCAATATTTTTCGTCGGAGGAACAACCGTACACTATTTTGTGCTTGCGCTCATCATTGGTGTAGTGGTCGGAACCTATTCGTCCATATTTCTCGCGTCACCTTTGTTGGTGGAATTGGAAAAACTTAAAAAGTAGTCCGTACCGTATTATTTGTTAGAAGTTTATTTGCAGCATTTGTCAAGTTGACATTTCTTTTTTGGCGAACCTAACACTTTTATAGGTGTTTTTTTATTATTATTTTATACCGCATTTTTGATGTTCCGGTTTTTATCCTCCCCATACCAATATTTTGGTATTGTTGACATATTTTTTAATTTCTGCTATATTTACTCTGTAAATTTTCCATGCCCCGTATCCCTTGCCTTGTTTATAAGCATTGAACTATGGAAAATATCCAAGTAAAACCGTCAATTTTAGACACCATAATCCACCTTAATCATGAGGATCGGGTGCGCCATTTTACTCCGAGCGAGTTTTTGAATACCACTTTTTCCCTCTTAAGCGATAAAGAGCGGCAGGTGTTACGCCATCGTTTTGGTTTGTACGGCGTTGCTTCGGAAACACTGGAGTTTATTGGTAAGAACTATGGGATCACGCGCGAGCGAGTTAGACAAATTGCGGTTGGTGCTATACGAAAAATGCGCAGCGATGTGCAATTTTTGGAAATGCGGGAACGTGTGGAGAGCGTATTAGAGCACATATTGAAAAAATATGGTGGTATTATGGAAGAGGTGATGCTGATCGAGGCTCTCCTTGCCGAAACCGATACGCTGCCTACGGAAATACGGCAGCGAGAAGCTGAATACGTTAACATGCAATTTATTTTGCAGCATTTAATGCCCGAACAATTTGCCATGGTCAATAGGGGTATATATCGTCGCGGGTGGCGTCTTCTTGCGCATCCAGAACACCTTACAGATAAGGCACTTACCGATTTGCATGGTATTGTTGAAGAACATCGCAAACCACTTCCTTTTGAGAGAATTTTTGAGACCTATAAGGAAAAACCGAGCTATAGCGATATTCGCGAATATATGCTGAAGAATTTTTGGACCAATGAGACAGAAGAGTCTGAAGATACGCGCCGTGTCGTCTACACGCTCATGCATTTGAGCAGCAAAATGGCAAGCAACATTTTGGATGAATGGGGAATGCATACATGGCCGACCGTCCGTCCTAAAAAAATAAATGATAAAATTTATCTCGTACTTCGTAAGGAAGGCACGCCACTTCATTTCAATGATATCACCGAGCGCATTAATACGATCGCTTTTGATGCAAAAAAAGCGTACGTTGGTACGGTGCACAACGAACTCATTTTGGATGATAAATATGTTCTCGTCGGCAGGGGATTGTACGCGCTGCGGGATTGGGGGTATACTGGAGGTACGGTTGTACAAATTATTAAATCGGTACTCAATGAAGAGGGTGGGAGACGGCTCACTCGCGCGGAGATTATGCAGAAGGTACTGCAACAAAAACAAGTAAAAGAGAGTACCATCTACCTGGCATTGTCCGATAAATCCTGCTTTAGCAAAGACAGTCATGGCCGCTACGCCATGAAGTAGGGTATACGTGCAAGAAAAATTTTCCTCACTCCCATGGAAATCGTCCTTGATTTTTCCTTTTTTTCAAGTATTGCGAATCTGCCGCCTCATCTCGTTGCATGGCAATTGTTTTTGCACGGAGGGTGGTTGATTTTTGTTTTTCCGTTTCTGTATATCGCTCCGCGTATATGGCTTGGCTGGCGGCAGACGCGCTATACACGCGATTGGAAATTTATCGTTCTCGCGATTGACGTGCCAAAGAATCTTGAACGTACGCCAAAAGCCATGGAGCAAATTTTTAGCCACCTTGCGGGGGCTTATAGTGCGGCAGACTGGTATGAAAAATGGTGGAATGGTAAGGTGCAACCGTACTTTTCTTTTGAAATTATCTGTGTTGATGGGGGTATTCAATTTCTCATTTATACTCCCGCTGGTTTTCTCGATGTGGTTGAAGCGGCGGTATATGCCCAGTATCCAGATGCCTTGATCACCGAGGTAAAGGACTATACGCAAGCCGTACCTACCCAGTACCCGTCAGAAATATATGATGTATGGGGTACGGAACTTCAGTTGCGGAATGACGACATGTATCCGATACGCGTACATTCTGTTTTTGAGCATCAACTCACACAAGAATTCCAGGATCCATTGAGTGACATGATGGAGATGATGAGCCGGTTTGTGCCAGGGGAACAGCTCTGGTTGCAATATATCATAACCGCTATTGACCAAAAATGGAAAGAACGCGGATCCCAGCTCATCAATAAAATTGTTGGGCGCAAAACCAAACCGACGGGATTGCTCTCCAAAATAAATATACTCGGCCTCGGTGATGAACTGCAGGCACTCTTGAGCACTGCCAGGGATCAATTCACCGGTTTACTAGGGGGTACGGACGCGAGAACAGCGTCAGCTAAGGATATAACCTTGGATATTTTGGGGAAATTGACGCCGGGCGAGCGTGAGTCGTTGATTGCAATCCATGAGAAAATCTCCAAAACTGGTTTTAAAGTGCGCTTCCGTATGATCTACATTGCGCGAAAAGAGTCTTTTAATAAAACAAAAGCGGTAAATGGCATGATGGGATCATTTAGGCAGTTTGATTCGCTGACACTCAATGGCATTAAACCCAACAAAAAACATGGTACGTTCACCGGCCACTTCATATTTCCGGAAAAGATTAGGAATTACAAGAAAGGAAAAGTGCTGCGCGCGTACAAACGGCGTGAGCAGGGTTTTGGTCCTGCACAAGTCATGAATATTGAGGAGCTTGCGACAATTTATCATTTTCCAACCTTGTATGTAACGACCGGATCGGTTATGCAGACACAAGCGCGAAGAGGTGCTGCGCCGCCCACATTGCCCTATGAAAGAACCTTGCGGCAAATATTGGACGATGAGTCAAATCCCGAAGCTCACGATGCATCGCATGTGGCGCACAAACGGCCTGATGTTCCTGAAAATTTGCCGGTCGTGTAAAAAAAGTAGTTGTACGTAATGCATTACGCGTTAGCAGTAATTTCTATGGAAGAGGTAACACTGTTTGCAGAAACTAATTTTAGAAACCAGCGAAGGCGCTTCGGAATAAAAATGGATGATCGCCGCAGGCACATGTACCTCATCGGAAAAACCGGTATGGGTAAGACGACCGTGCTTGAAAATATGATCATTGCGGATATACGGGCTGGTCGGGGTGTGGGTGTGGTTGATCCGCACGGTGACTTGGTGGAAAAAGTCATGCAGTACATACCCTCAAATCGCGTCAATGACGTTGTCTATTTCAATCCCGCAGACTTGGATTATCCTGTGGCATTCAATATTTTAGAAACGGTGGAAGCGCGCTACAAACATCTTGTGGCTTCCGGTATGATGGGAGTCTTTAAGAAACTCTGGCCTGATGTTTGGAGTCCGCGCATGGAATACATTTTGAACAATACGATTTTAGCCATGCTGGATTACCCGGGTTCCACAATGTTAGGCATCCAGCGTATGCTCTCCGACAAGGAATTTCGTGGCAAGGTGGTGGAAAAAATAACCGATCCGGTGGTGAAATCATTTTGGATAAGTGAATTTGCCAAATACAACGAGCGATTTGCGCAAGAAGCGATAGCACCTATTCAAAACAAGGTTGGTCAGTTTTTGTCGGCTTCCATAATTCGCAACATTGTCGGGCAGGTAAAATCAACCATTAACATGCGAACAATCATGGACGAGCGAAAGATATTTATTATGAAT
This sequence comes from Parcubacteria group bacterium CG08_land_8_20_14_0_20_48_21, assembly GCA_002774425.1. Lineage (GTDB taxonomy): Bacteria > Patescibacteriota > Patescibacteriia > UBA1544 > UBA1544 > UBA1544. The sequence continues at coordinate 20,127 of PEYJ01000016.1, forward strand.
CTCTCCAAGGGCAGAATCGGCGAAGACAATTCAAAACTTTTGGGAGGTTTGCTTATTACGCGATTGCAACTCTCGGCTATGGAGCGCGTTGATGTGCCGGAGAGCGAGCGCAATGATTTTTATCTCTACGTTGATGAATTTCAGAATTTTGCAACGGAGTCATTCGCTAGCATTCTTTCTGAAGCGCGCAAGTACCATCTGTGCCTCATTTTGGCGCACCAGTATATAGCGCAACTTGACGAATTTGTGCGACCCGCCATCTTTGGCAATGTCGGAACCATTGTCAGCTACAGGGTAGGAGCGGAAGATGCCGAAGCCCTTGCAAAGGAGTTTGCGCCAAGGTTTACCGAGGAAGACCTGGTAAATTTGGGGAAGTTTGATATGTATTTAAAGCTCATGATAGATGGCATAGCATCCGATCCGTTTTCCGCAAGAGGACTGCCGCCAATGTCCGATGTGGAAAAGACGGGAACGGCGGGAAAAGTGCTGCAAGTGAGCCGTGAGCGGTATAGTAAACCCCGTGAGATTGTTGAAGATAAGATTGCGCGCTGGAGCGGTGTTATGGACACTGAAGAAGAACCTGCCGTTTCACCAATGAAAAAAAATAGTGCCGTTCCCTACTTCAAATCTGAAAGCGGCAAGCGCAAGGAGGCGCTCACATCCGCGCTCACCCGTGCGAGAAATTTTCCCCGCGAGAGAGAAGTCGCGCAAGAACCCTTGCAGGTCAAAACTCAAACAAGTGGTGTCGCACAAGCGGATAAAAATCAGGCGCACCTGGCGCGTTGTATGCGGTGCGGAGTAGAAACCGTCGTTTCATTTGTTCCTGACGGCATTCGTCCGGTATATTGTAAGTCATGCTTTACCAAAATGCAGGAGGGATATTTTGCGCCAAGCGCAAAAAAAGACGATACGCAAGAGAAGCGTTTTAAAGAAGATATTCCCAGCATACCAAAGAGTATTTCCTTGCAGGAAGCATTGCGTGCGCACCCGGCACTGTTTAAAATAAGCACGCGATCCGAACAGTCTCGTGATCGTACACCTAACACGGTTGACCGGCGGCGCCAAGCGACCGTCCCTCGTCGACAAAGCGTACTTCGACCCGGTCAGGTCATTAAAGTAAGTCGTCAGTAATATCTATGCCTTTTTACCTACGAGCAAAAAAAATTGACTATACGGCAGGCAAAGAGAGTATCATCGCACTCAACCAAAAAGAGGCGTGGCACTATGGTCTTCGGCCTGGGGATAAAATAGCCTTGGAAACGAATGGCAATCATTTTATAGCCATCATCAACACCACAAAGACTAGAATTAATGCGGGTGATGTCGGCATCTACAGTGATCTATGGGATAGATACGGGCTGCGCGAAGGCGAAATCATTGAGATGCATTTTTTAAAACGAGCGGAATCAATAGAAGCGATAAAGAAAAAGCTGTTAGGGGAAAGCCTTACGGAGAAAGATTTTAATGCGGTAGTCAACGATATCGTAACAGAGCGCATAGGACCGACTGAAATTGCGTATTTTGTGGCCTCATCATTTCCCTATCCCTATACGGATAGGGAATTGTATTATCTGACCAAGGCTGTTGCCTCGCACGGAGAGCAGCTGCACCTTCGGGGTACCGTGGTAGACAAGCATTCAGTAGGAGGGGTTGCGGGGAATCGCACGACCATGATCGTAGTTCCCATTATTGCCTGTACCGGCCTGATTATCCCGAAAACCTCATCTCGTGCCATTACTTCTCCGGCGGGAACTGCGGACACCATGGAAGTGCTTGCACCGGTGAGCTTTACTGCTGAAAAAATAAAAAAAATCGTGCAAAAACACAAAGGGTGCCTTGTCTGGGGGGGTGGGGTCAATTTGGCGCCTGCGGATGACAAGATTATCAAGGTGTCGTATCCCTTGTCATTTGAACCGTATGAAAAGATGATGGTGAGTATTATGGCGAAAAAAGTAGCGTCTGACGTGAAGTATCTGGTTATTGATATGCCAATTGGAGAGTTCGTAAAAATTCCTGATATGCGAACAGCACGCATGTTAGCGCAAAGGTTCGTAAGACTGGGAAAAAAATTCGGCATTAAAGTTCGTGTACTCATCACACGAGCCAAAGAACCTGTGGGCAGGGGGGTTGGTCCGGCACTTGAAGCGCGAGATGTGCTACGCGTGTTGCAACAAACGGAACACCTCCCGACCGATCTGGAAAAAAAATCTCTCATGCTCGCCGGCATGCTGCTTGAATTAGCGGGAAAGGCAAAAAAGGGCAAAGGGGTCAATATGGCGAGAACAATTCTTACAAGCGGCACGGCGTGGAGAAAAATGGCTGCCTTTATCCGCGCGCAAGGCGGCAATCCAAAAATAACGCCGGATGATGTGATATTGGGACCGGTGAAGCATTACCTAGAGGCGCAGCAGACTGGCAAGATTGTTGAAGTAAACAACCGCACTATTAATGATATTTGCCGTGCGCTTGGTGCGCCGGAAGAAAAACTTGCGGGTATGTACTTAAATAAAAGGCTTGGACAGCGCGTACAAAAAGGCGCAAGGCTCTGTACGCTGTATGCGGCTACGGATACGCGTATGAAGCTCGCGGTTAAAACTTTGGAAAAACAAGCTGTCTTCACGATTGCCCGCGCTCCCTACATAAAAAAACGTTAGGAAAATACCCCCTTGACTCATAAGATAGATATGCTAAACTCATAAGCACATGCAGCAGTATAATTGGAAAAATTTTTTCTTTTTTATCCAGCAAGAAGGCCGGTTATTCTGTAGTGCATAAAAAAATTACAGAGATCAATATCGGCCCTCAAGGGCCTTTTTTGTTTAACGGATTGTTCCTTTCACTTGAGGAGATATTTCATGGATAAGACAGGTCTGCAGTTTCCCTATATAGCTGACGCAGGGAATCCATTATCCCGAACCTATCAGGCGTTTGATGGAGCTTGCCTTCCACAAGATAATGGTAATTGCTATCCTGCAAGCATTGGATTGGATTGTCCCGTACGCGATGATTCACGCCAGCACATGTCTCGGATATGGGATATGCTTGGTGAAAAAAGAACACAGGTGGTTCTAGCTCTTGGCGATAATAAAGGAATTCAAAGAATAGTTGTCACAAGAGAGGATATACGCATTAAATTACGTAGCGATTTATGGAATGTGCTGCACGACACGGTTGTGGAAGTACTTGAGTGCGTATATGCGCTTACATTCATGCCGTGATTTTTATCCACCGATCTTTTCTAACCTCCTCGGGTGTACCCCTCCGGAGGTTTTTTGTCAAAAATTCACTTAGGGAGAGATTGTATTCTTTGTAACCTTTTGCTATAATAAGCGCATTTAACAAGTAGCGGAACGTACATGGCAGACTCCGACTCAACAAAGCTCAATTTGGCAAACTTACTTGCGCAAAGCGCAAAAGGAGACGCACTTTCCTACCGTGGTGTCTTTGATCATTTACACGGACGGATTTTTCGCTACATACTCTCGCGCTGTTCAAATAGGGATGATGCGCACGATATTACCCAAACCGTATTCATAGATCTTTGGCAGGCGTTGCCGAAATTCGTCTATACATCTGATGAGGAATTTTATGGATTCGTATTTCTCATTGCCAAGCGGAAACTTGGCAAACATTATCGTTCCAGAAAGCCGCACGTGGAATTAGATGATCGTTTCATTGCGGATAATTACCACATAAGCACAGAAGATTATCGCCATCTGGAGCACTTACTGAAAAAACTTAGCTCACGTCAGCAGGAAATACTGCGACTTCGGTACTGGAGCGGTTTAGCTTTTAAAGAAATAGCAACAATCCTTAGGATAAGGGAAGGAACCGCAAAAGTTTGGCACCACCGCGCCGTTAAAAAACTGGAGGCTATCGTTCAAGAGAGCGCACTTTACGAAGAGAAGCATATATGACTATCACCATCAAACAATTACTAGATACCGTATCCCCAAAGCCTTTGGAAAAAAATGAGTCGCAGCGGATATGGTTTGCGATTCAGGGGGAGATTACGCGTCATCCGGTTACCAAAAAAAACAGGCTATTCTTGATCCCGACATATTCCTTTCGGATTGCCACTGTCGCGCTAGCTGTAATTTTTTGCGTTGCCGCCACAACCGCCACCGTTGTAGCCTCTGATAATGCAAAACATGGTGATGTGCTGTACCCGATTGATCTTGCCGTTGAAAAAATTCAACTTGCTGTTGCGCAGGGTAATATCAAAGAAGAACTTACAATTGCTTACGCAAGAGAGCGTGTTATTGAGGTTGAAGAACTTATGGCGCACTATACATCTCCGACTATTGTAAAAACACTGTCAGGAAAAGAAAATTCTGATGAGCATATATTGGCAGATTTGACGATGGCTTCAACGACCGCCGAACGAGAAGACATCTCAACTTTACCGAAAATGAAAGATCTTGAACGTGCTGAAAAAGCGTTGAGTTTCTCATTAGAATATCTTGAAAAAACCAGGCAGTCGGCTCGCGACACAAAACGTGCGGATGAAGTGGACCATCTTATTACCAATCTTACGGATCTTGCACGCGATTATGTTGCCGACGTGGAGCGCGCGGTAACTATGGAGGATGATACGTTCCGGCAGCTGCAGGGCGCAGAAGATCGCGATGCCATACGAACCATTACCGGTACACTGCGCAAACAATTTCGCTTTGATGAACAAAGACAAGAAATTCGCGATCGTGATAACAAGGAGGAAATCAATTCCCACGAAGACAAAGAACAAATGCGCGCTTTTCCCAACACTTTCTCACAAACCACCGATGATCAAAATGAAGACCAGCAAGAGAATGACTCCGACAAAAACGATGCCACAGGAACTCAAAATATGCTCATTCCGCAAAATGACCTAGGAGATATTTCTTTCATGCCAACATCTTCAACCGACACAAGTGTTACCGATGACGATGAAAATTCCATACGCTCCATCAAGATTGAAAAAGAACATGATAACGTAAAAGTTAAGGTAATTTGGCTCAACGGCGATGAAGATGCATTTACTCTTGCTTACACACAAAGTGACGAGGATCTCATTGCACGGATAGCGGATTATTTGGGTATGGTCCACGCGGAAGTGGAGCGTATACTGCAAGAAGAGGATTGATGCGATTTTTACATCTATGCGTTTGTATTCTCGAGATGCTATCGCTGCAGTAATTGGACCAATTGGCGTAATTGTATTGACTATTACGCCAATATTTCTCATACCTTTAGCTGATCGTTTTACCACCGGAAGCGGAACTCTGCTGAATATCGGCAGAATTGCGGGATTGGCCGGCATGACATTATTTTCGTTAGCGCTTATTTTAAGTGCTCGTTTTGCTTTTTTGGAAATTTGGTTTGGCGGTCTTGATCGCATGTATCGGATGCATCATCGCATGGGCGTTATCGCTTTTTTGCTGCTACTAATACACCCTTTAACGCTTGTTGCAAGCTATCTGCCGACTTCTTTTACCTATGCAACATCGCTCTTGATTCCCGGGAGCGACTGGGCGATAAATTATGGGCTTTTGGCACTTGTCGGCATGATCATGCTTATTATACTTGCCGTATTTGCCGATTCTTTTACCTTTTTACCATATCAATTTTTAAAGAGAAGTCATTCGTTTTTTGGTATCTTCTTTTTCTTTGCATTTTTACACACCATGCTCATACCCAGCGATGTATCGCGTAATTATTTTCTCAAAAGTTATTTTATACTGCTCTCATCAGCAGCAATCGCTTCGTACGTCTACCGCACACTTGGTGGAAAGTTTTGGATAAAACGCTACGCGTATCGCGTACAGGAAATTCGCAGACCGATAAATACGATTACCGAAATACGCATGCTACCCTATGGCAAAGCTTTTAAATATAAACCGGGTCAATTCATCTTTATTCATTTTGAGGGCGAGAATATCAGTAGAGAAGTACATCCTTTTTCACTCTCCTCAACACCCTATGAACATGAAATTTCCATTACTGTCAAAGCGCTCGGATCTTATACCGCGCAGCTTGCAAACCTTCAACAAGGGACTGTTGCAAAAATTGAGGGTCCCTACGGACGATTTTCGTTTTTAAACGCTCCTACCAGAAAACAAGTGTGGATCGCGGGAGGCATCGGCATTACGCCGTTTTTAAGCATGGCACGAACCCTCACGCATCTTACAGGATCGGCGTTTGAGATTGACCTTTATTGTTGCGCAAAAACATGGGAAGAAATGTTTTATTTGCCGGAATTGGAGCATATAGTGAAACTTTATCCGTCTTTGAGAGTATTCTCTTTTTACAGCAATACATCCGATTATCTTACGGTTGATGCACTAGTCAAACAAAGCGGTAGTTTTGCCGATAAAGCGTTTTTTTTATGCGGACCGCCGGCTATGATGCGCAACCTGCACAACCAACTTAAAAAAATAGGTGTGCCAAAACATCTGTTGCATAACGAAGCGTTTCAGCTTCTCTAAAATTCCCTATGAAAAAAATGGTCTTTATCGCGCTTATTGTATTTTTTACCTTGGTCAATTCGCTCTTAGCTGCGAGATTTGTTGTTTTGTACCAGAATGATACAGTAGCGAAGGTTGTTGGCACGGAAGGGAATAACGCGGTCAAGCAGGCCATAGCATCAGTTGGTCAAAATACCAGTGGTGTATTGACGGCAACAACGGCTAAAATCAATGACAAAACGAACTTTACACTTGCGGACGTTGCGCAACACACTACCAATACTGATTGCTGGCTGGTCATTAACAACAAAGTCTACGACGTGGACAGCTATACCAACAAGCATCCGGGTGGAGCGCAAAAGATTCTGGATAACTGCGGAAAAGAAGTGACGGGCATCTTTGCGGCCATACATTCCAATTTCGCTTGGGACTTGTTGGCAAGCTACCTGATCGGAAGCATTGGAGAAGGCATAACGGTTGCTGCACCCGAACAACCGATACCGCAAACAATCGCTCCGACGCAGGCGAATCCCGCCGTGCCGCAAAACCAGACACCAACACAACAACCCCCCACAAGTCTTGAAGAAGCTATTCAAAGGCAATTCCCTGGCGCCACGGTAAACAAGCTTCGAATGGAAGATGACGGAAGGACAAAGGCAGACCTCATCTACAATGGAATATCATATAGAGTAGTGTTTAACGCCGATTATTCCATAAAGGAAATTGAAGCAAAAGACGACTAGAGCATACTTGTCTGTGTAGCACAGCTCTCATATCATACGAAAGTTACGAATGGTACTTATGCACCAACTATATAATGGAAGAAGTTTCATCTTTTTTTGTAACAAAATCAACGAAGTTGTGCAGGACTTTTTCCACGTACGGCGTGTCATGAAACAGTTTGTCGGGATCGGTATCTTTGGGAAGGTAGTCGGGAAACGTGGATAATCTGTCGACAATGCAAAACAGTTCTATGGCTTTTGAACAAGAGGTCGTGGGAACAAACAAGGCCTGATTGCAACGCGCAATCAGGCCTTTCTTCTTTGAAGAGTGGGCAGTTTATTAGCGGATTTTTTTCGCAATGTCAGCCAACTTTTCATCATCCTCTCGTTTGTAGTCATGGGAAGAAATGTAGCTCTCGTATTTTTCAAAGTATTTATCCACATTTGACTTGAGTGGCTTCCATTCGTCCATTTTAGTTCCATGCATCGGGAAAAATTTTGCGTGAGCATGATCAACACCAAACCCCTCGAAGAACATCCCTGTTCTGCCGACATCGTCAAGTTTTGCGTCAAGTAGCTTCGCAGTTTGTCTAGCCGCCTTAACGAGACGCATCAAAACGTCTTCTGGAAGATCAAAAGGATATGACGGATAATGTTCTTTCATAATCACGACCGAAAACCCTCGGTGTTCGGGAAAATAGAAAGAAAGGAGATATATTTAGCATCTTCCCATATTTTATGAGCTGGAGCCTCTCCTTTGGAAATTTTACAGAAAATGCAATCCATAATATTTTGAATTGATTGTATTGTATCAGAAAGTTTCTGACATGGGAGTAAAAGAGTAAATCCAAAATTCCAATTAAGTTTCACCCCAAAACAACAAGAGCCAAGGCAAAGCGAATCCTTTTCCTCCCCAAACCCATCCTTTTCCATTCGCGACATCCGAATTCAAAAAAGATTAGCCGAGTGTTTTGGCAAATCCTTTCCCCAAAAAATAGTTTTGCCAAAACTTCGTCCGCATTGAAGCCCCGCCACACTGCCCGAATACTTGGAGGGCAGAACCCCAAAAA
>PEYJ01000002.1 GCA_002774425.1 Parcubacteria group bacterium CG08_land_8_20_14_0_20_48_21
AACCGATCCGGTGTTATAGTTTTGCTCCATGGTTTTGAATAACATTTCGCCTGAAGCATCAATAAAGAAAAATGGCAGTACGCTGAAGGCAAGTACCAACAGTATGAAGAAACGATTCATTGGAGGAGTAAAATATTTTTGCATACGATGGACATGTTGCTGGTTAAAAAAACCCGATCGTCATGCGACCAGCAGGAGAAAAAGATCATGAGGAAATGAACTGTGTGCGCAAAGGATCCTGAAAAGGACTTATATCTTTATAAAAGTCCTCGGTTTGGATCATTTGCGTACCCCGATCATCCCGGTATACGGTTATATACCATTGTGGCATGATGCTTGGGAAATCATCATGCAAATCGCAGGATACCCAGCCGCCTACTCGTACCCTGTGTTCTTTTCTGCATACTTCACATGTAACTCGGACTATCTGAAAGTAAGTTTGTATGGGTATGACCTCCGATAATGGTTTATGTATCTATATTCAACTAGATGCCTGGACGAGGGTCTTGAGTATTACGAGAAGTACCGTATGTGCTATTGACGTTGCCTAGAGATCAAACGTCACCTTGCCATCGCCGTTAAGATCGTACTGCGACGCGGATTTCAATAGCCCAAGATCAAGCACGTTAATGACATTGTCGTGATTAAAGTCGGCTTTTACACAATCACCGGCAATCGGTTGGAGAAAACAGCCTTTGAAAATTTCCAGATCGGTTCCAGGACTCACGACTGCCGAAGCGGTGTTTACAAAAGAACCTAAGATAAGCGCAAATACAAACGCAAACACAATATTTTGAGTCATATATTTCATACGACTCATTAAATAATGCTCATGTAGATATTACCACAAAGTTCTGTACCGTAGCACTTTGTGAAATAAGTAAATGCGCAGGTAAACGTAGCACAATTTTAGTGTATTGCAAGGGTATACGTTTTTTTACACACCTAAACTTGAAACGGATGAGGTACTACAAGAAAATGCTCTTTGTTTTTTATATAGCGCATAAGTGCTGTGGCACTCTTTTTTTTCGAAAAAAAGCCAGGCACATAAGGTGTTGGGGATTGGTTGGATTAAGTAATTGTATGCCAACCCCAAATGGTGTCACGACGCCGTTGCCCCATTCACGCACGGCTTCCTTATCACGAAAGACGAGCTTGCCGCCGTACCGCATAAAATGCTCAAAATATTTTTCCAACACCATTCTGCAGCAATTCGGCGTCCCTGCTTCATCCGCGATGCACGCATAATTCCCTTCCATTTTACTATCTACAACCCGTATGCCGCACGACAAACAATGCGCGTAAAGCATACAGTATCCCGCTGCAAATACATCTATCGTCCGCTTGCCTTTTTCTTTCATTTCGGTGAGATACCGTTCAACCAAAATATTATCGTCATGATCTTGAGCGGCTTTCGTGGATGGCGCAAACACCACTTTGGGAATCCTCTCCCACTCATGAAACCCTCGTGGTACCGGTTTTCCAGCCATGGTTCCATGCTCCTGATATTCGGTCCATACGGAGCTGTTCTTTCCTATATAGGAGCGAAATATGACTCGTAGGGATCCCTGACTACCTCGCGTACCACGAGGCAGTTTTTAAGTATCTCTGAAGGTAAATTGGAAAATAGGTCCGTCAGATCATGCACCGCATTACGTGTTGGATCATGCTCTGAAGGGACAAAGTTATTGGGAATATCGCGCAGAAGCTCGTGGAACGCAAAATGCTTCATTGCCGTTAGTATTTCGTCTTTCAAAGGCACGGTTGCCGACAAAACGAAATCACGAATGCTCAATCGACACGTTGTTTCCAGTATGCGACACTCTGCGTAAATCGGGTGTCGCCACATATTGCACACTTTTCCCCTATGCAATAGTGCGACCCCCCTTACTTGTGAAGTATCTACTGGCTACGGTTTCTGCGATCTGTGGAGGAATATGCGCATCCATTATGCTATCCTTTCGGTGAAATGAACACAATACTAAAGAACGGCGTGTACCGTATAAAGCAGATTGTATGCTTGTCAACAAAAAACCCGCTCTGGTGCGGGATGTCTATTTTTTGCAAATTGAAAAGATTGAGAGGGGTGGTGAGAAGTGTGAAGCGGATGGGTGGCTTGGGAGCCGGAT
>PEYJ01000024.1 GCA_002774425.1 Parcubacteria group bacterium CG08_land_8_20_14_0_20_48_21
TTTTCAGAAAGAAAAGGTGGCGATTTTTATAGACGGCTGTTTTTGGCACGGGTGTCCGCGATGTAAAACACAGCCAAAAACAAATGCGGAGTATTGGAAACTAAAAATCGCCAACAATCAGAAAAGGGACAAGGAGGTCAAAAAACAACTTATTCGGGACGGGTGGAAAGTTTTTCGTTTTTGGGAACACGAGATTAAAAAGAATCCGAATCGTGTTATGAATAAGATTGTTTTTTGACCTTTCCGCCGCGCATTCAGGCGAGCAGGCAAAAAGTGGAGGGGGTTGGGGGGAGAAATGCCGAGCCTTCCGAGCGAAGTCCGCACAGCCCCGCCGCCTGCTCGTTCAGAGCAGAGCACCAATTACCTGCCCGCCGAAGCCTCGGCGCAGGCGGGGAAGAAAAAATCCGGCGCGCGCAAAATCAGAAATGCGAACAAAATTTTTCTTTGATGTGGCGAGCGTTAGCGAGCGGCGGCAGGGCGGAGCGTTAGTTTCGTTCAAAGAAGGTTCGCGCATATTCAAACAAAGGGCACCAAAACTAACTTTGTCGGAATTGACTGCTCCGCGCGGCGAAAGGTATGGAAACGTTGTTTCGCAAAGCGTAGGTTCGAGCCAAAGATTTCTTTTTTGGCAACTTTTTTATTCAAAATGTTGCTATCCCTTGCGATTTTGACGAGATAAACAAACTTGACTTTGCTTCGCTATTCTGGCTCATGATAAAACCCTTGACACTATTTTTTAGTCGTGCTATTATCACCACTGTTGTGGATGTTTTCACATTACACCACAAAACGGGTGTTTTTCCAAAATTTATCCCCCCCATATACCTTTGTAAAAAAGGTATAAAAATCAACCGCCAGAGCAGCACGCGGAACTTTTATACACCATTGATGCGAAGAGCAGCTCTACCATAACCGCCCATAAATCGTTAATAACCATGCGGCGGTTGCTAGTGAAGCTCACCATTCGCTACGTGTATTCCATGCGCAACAGCTTGAGCACCCTATCGCGAAAGTAATTATTCTTATCCGACCTTCCTCACGACAACAGTCGTTCGGGGTGGTTTTTTACGTATGCCCGCAAACGTCAAACGCCAGGAACGCCAGTTGTTTACCAAAATTCATGATACGATAGAGATACCCAATCTTATTGAAGTGCAGCAGCAGTCCTACGACTGGTTTTTAAAAGAAGGTCTCAAAGAGTTATTTGAAGAAATATCTCCACTAAAAGATTTTACGGGAAAAGATTTGGAATTGCATTTCGGCAAGTACTATTTTGATGATCCGAAATTTGACGAAGCGACCAGCCGCGACAAGAATGTTACGTATGAATCTCCCCTGCGTGTTGAGGCGACACTGGTCAATGAGCGCACGGGCGAGTCCAAGAAACAGGAAGTGTATTTGGGAGATTTTCCTCTCATGACTGATAGGGGCACGCTCATTATCAATGGTATTGAGCGTGTGGTGGTATCCCAGCTGATTCGCTCGGCGGGTGTTTTTTTTACTTCGGAGTATATCAAGGGACGCAAGTACTACGGCGCAAAAATTATTCCCAACCGAGGCGCGTGGCTTGAACTGGAAACCGATGTACACAACGTCATCTGGGTGAAGATTGACCGTAAACGGAAAGTCGCGGTTACCTCGCTTTTACGCGCGCTTGGCGTTGGCACGAATGAAGAGATACTCGCGCGTTTTAAGGAAGTGGACTCGGCGGTGGACGTACGTTACATTGACGCGACGCTTGAAAAAGATGTTTCCACGAACGAGGCTGAAGGGTTGATTGAGGTATACAAACGTATTCGCCCTGGAGATATGGCAACTCCTGATAACGCCAAGACACTCATCCATTCCATGTTTTTTCGCTTTGATCGCTATGACTTCGGCAAAGTTGGTCGTTATAAGATTAACCAACAATTCGGACTCAACATTAAGAACACCAAAGAAAACCGCATTTTGCAAATTGATGATCTGGTGGAAATTATCCGCGAAATCATCCGGCTCAACCAGAACCAAAAAGAGGCGGATGACATTGACCATTTGGGCAACCGGCGGCTGCGTACCATCGGTGAGCTTGCCCAAAACAAACTGCGTATCGGCTTGGCGCGCATGGAGCGTATCGTCAAGGATCGTATGTCTACGTTTGATCCGCAGAACCTGACGCCGAATCGCCTCGTCAATGCGCGTCCGGTCATTGGCGTCATCAAAGAGTTTTTCGTTTCATCACAACTTTCCCAGTTCATGGACCAAACCAATCCTTTGGCGGAGTTGGAGCACAAGCGTCGGTTATCAGCAATGGGTCCCGGAGGACTTTCCCGAGAGCGCGCCGGATTTGACGTGCGCGATGTGCACCGCACGCACTACAGCCGCATCTGTCCCATTGCAACACCTGAAGGTCCAAACATCGGCCTCGTCGGACACTTGGCAAGTTACGCGCGGGTGAATGAGTATGGCTTTATGGAAGCGCCATTCCGCAAGGTTATTAACAAGGTGGAAAATGATCCCGCAATATCCGAAGGCGAACTGCTGCGCGCGGACGTTGCCGATCCGAAAACGGGAAAAATACTTGCACAATCAGGTGAAAAAATTACCGCAAAACTTGCCGCGGAACTCGCAAAGCACGCAAAAGACGGTTTGGATGCGTTAACGGTAAAAGCCCGGGTGACTAATGAGGTGGTATACTTGGATGCGTTTACGGAAGAACAACACATCACGGCTGCCGCGACTGTGCCACTGGATGATAACGGGTACTTCGTAAAGGATAAGGTAGAAATGCGTAGGTATGGTGAGCCGAGTTTTGACTCAAGCGATGCCGTGGACTACATGGACGTTTCACCAAAGCAGATTGTCAGCATTGCCACATCGCTCATACCGTTTTTGGAGCATGATGATGCGAGTCGTGCGCTCATGGGTACAAACATGCAGCGCCAAGCGGTCCCCTGTATTATGCCGGATGCTCCAGTTGTGGGTACAGGCGTGGAATATGCGGCTGCGCGCTATTCCGGACAACTTGCTTTGGCGCATGCTGATGGTATGATTACAGAGGTTGATGGTGACCACCTTACGCTGTTAACCAAAGACGGAGATTATAAAACCTATCAGCTCAATAAATTTGTGCGATCCAATGCGAGTACCTGCATTAACCAACATCCTATTGTAGCGAGAGGCGAAAAAGTGAAGAAAGGTCAGGTGCTTGCGGATGGTGCGTCAACCGATCAGGGTGAGTTGGCGCTTGGTCAAAATGTGCTGGTAGCGTACATGCCATGGGAGGGCAATAACTACGAGGATGCTATCATTATTTCCGATCGTTTGGTTGCCGCCGACCGCTTTACGAGCATTCATATAGAAAACTATCAGATAGAAGTTCGTGATACGAAGCTTGGACCCGAGGTTATTACTTCTGACATTCCCAACATCGGAGAAGAGCGGCTCAAAGATTTGGATGAAGAAGGTGTGATTCGTCTTGGCGCAAAGGTAAAGTCAGGAGATATTCTGGTGGGAAAGATCACCCCAAAGGGTGAAACAGAGCTCTCTGCCGAAGAAAAGCTGCTCCGTGCCATATTTGGTGAAAAAGCGCGCGATGTGCGCGACAGTTCGCTCTATCTGGAGCACGGCAGCCACGGTAAGGCGGTGCACATCAAGACGTTTTCCCGCGAAGAGGGTGATAAGCTTCCCGCTGGATGCAGTAGGATCATTCAGGTTGCCGTTGCGAGCTTGCGCAAAATTCAGGTGGGCGACAAAATGGCCGGACGACACGGCAACAAAGGGGTTATTTCCCGCATCGTACCCATTGAAGACATGCCTTTTCTGGCGGACGGCACGCCGGTGGATATTATTTTGAGTCCTTTGGGTGTCGTGTCCCGTATGAATTTAGGGCAAATTTTGGAAACGCACCTTGGTCTCGCCGCGAAATCGCTCGGATATACGATTGCAACGCCGGTCTTTGATGGCGTTCCCGAAGAGCGGATTCGTGAGGAATTGCAGAAAGCCGGGTATGCGACGGATGGCAAAATGCAGCTCTATGATGGCAAGACCGGCAAGCCGTTTGATAATCAAACAACCGTCGGCTATAACTACATGCTGAAGCTCGCGCACATGGTGGAAGACAAGATTCATCAGCGATCCATCGGTCCCTACTCACTCATCACCCAGCAGCCGCTTGGCGGTAAAGCGCAGTTCGGCGGCCAGCGCTTCGGTGAAATGGAAGTCTGGGCGCTTGAGGCATACGGCGCGGCACATACGCTGCAGGAAATACTCACGATCAAATCGGATGACGTTCCCGGTCGATCCAAAGCGTATGAAGCAATCATTAAAGGCGAGGAGATTCACAAAGTCAATGTGCCAGAATCGCTCAACGTGCTGGTGCGGGAGCTTAAAGGTCTCGGTCTTGATGTGCAGCTTATGCGTGATGGCAAGCAGATTGCGGAGAAACATGCAATTGATATCCAAGCTTAATTTCCACATATATGCTCGATCCAATCAAGTCAACAGATTTTGATGCCATACGCCTCAAAGTCGCGGGACCCGAAGTCATTCGCACCTGGTCGTACGGCGAAGTACTAAAGCCCGAAACAATCAACTACCGTACGCAGAAGCCGGAGAAGGACGGACTTTTCTGTGAAAAAATATTCGGTCCGAGCAAGGATTGGGAGTGCTACTGCGGCAAGTACAAGAAGATACGCTATCGCGGCATCGTTTGCGATAAGTGCGGTGTTGAGGTTACCCGATCTATCGTGCGGCGCGAGCGCATGGGCCACATTGAGCTCATTGCGCCGGTTGCGCATATCTGGTTTTTGCGTGGCGTGCCGTCAAAAATCGGTTTGGCGCTTGATCTCTCGGTGCAGAATCTTGAAAAGGTAATCTATTTCGCCAGTTTTATCATTACGCTGGTAAACGAAAATTTGAAAAAAGAAACGTTGGAGCAAATTAAGAGCGAGTACAAGCAGAAGAAAAAATCCATTGAGAGCGACTATACCAAAGCCGTAGAACGCGAACGCACCCAAGCCGGCGCCATGCACGCAAAACATGTGGATAAGCAGGATAAAGGTGAGGTTGACGATCTTGTCAGTGTAGCGATTGAAAAACTTGCTCAGCACAAAGAGAAGCAGCTGCGCGAATTGGACGAAGCGTATGCACAGGCAAAGAGCGATTTGGATATGTTGAAACCACTGACCATCATCACCGAAGCAGTTTACCACGATCTCTCACTCAAGTATGGCCACATTTTTGAAGCGGGGATAGGTGCAGAGGCCATACATAAACTCCTGTCGCGTATTGACCTGAATGCTGAAATTACAGTGCTTGAGGAAGCTGCGGAATCGGCGCAGGGAGCAAAAGAAGAGCGTCTGATCAAGCGCCTCAAACTCTTCAAAAATTTTTACAAAAACGATGTCCGCCCCGAATGGATGATCCTTACCGCTCTTCCGGTAATTCCTCCCGATTTGCGTCCCATGGTGCCGCTGGACGGCGGGCGTTTTGCCACATCAGACCTGAACGATCTCTATCGCCGCGTCATCAATCGCAACAACCGCCTAAAGCAACTTGTTGATTTGAATGCGCCTGAAGTCATTTGTCGCAATGAGAAGCGCATGTTGCAGGAAGCGGTGGATGCGCTGATTGACAATTCGGCTCGGCATGGCAAGACGGTAATCGCGTCAACTGGTCAGAAGCGCATGCTCAAATCTATCGCGGACATGCTCAAAGGTAAACAAGGTCGCTTTCGCCAGAACCTCTTGGGCAAGCGCACGGATTATTCGGGACGATCTGTCATTGTCGTCGGACCTCACCTGAAGCTCTCTGAATGCGGTTTACCGAAGCAAATGGCTCTGGAACTCTTCCGTCCATTTGTCATCTCACGCCTGATCGCCGAAGAGTATGTGTATAATGTGCGCTCAGGCAGCCGGTTCATTGAAAGCGGGCGGTCGGAAGTCTGGGATATTCTGGAAGATATTGTCAAAGATGCCTACGTATTTCTCAATCGCGCGCCGACCCTCCATCGTCTGGGTATCCAGGCGTTTAAGCCGGTACTGATCGAAGGTAAGGCGATCCAAATTCATCCGCTCGTATGCACAGCGTTCAACGCTGACTTTGATGGCGACCAAATGGCGGTGCATGTGCCGCTAACGGTTGAAGCGCGGGAAGAAGCGGCGACTATCATGCTTTCCAGTAACAACCTCTTAAAACCCGCAACAGGAACGCCGGTGGTAACACCAAACCAGGACGTGGTATGGGGTTGTTTCTATCTCACCTACAGTGATGCAGATGTTGATGCGGTGCAAGCGGGAAAGGTCAAGATGTTTTCCTCACCGGAAGAAGCAAAAGTTGTCTATGCGAATGGAGTTATCAAACTGCAAGATCCCATTGTCGTTCGTTTCGCGAACCCGAAAAAAACCATTATCAGCGCGCGGGGAGAAACTGACTTTCCCGAGAATGGCATTATCACGACAACGGTCGGGCGCATCATCTTCAATGATATTATTTTAGGCGTGCTTCCCTACTACAACATGGTGCAGAAGAAAAAAGATTTGGGAGCGGCCGTACAGCGCACGCTTGAACTTGCCGGACAAGAAACAACGGTCAACTTTTTGGATGAGCTGAAAAATCTCGGCTTCGCATATCTCACCATATCTGGATTATCCTGGGGCATGGATGACGTACCTGAATTACCGGTTAAACAACAACTTATTGCGGAGGGCGATGCGGCCGTTGAACAGATTGAACAGCAGTACGCCCAAGGACTGCTTTCGGAAGAAGAGCGTTATGGCAAAATCATTGAAACGTGGACGCGCATCAAGGATGCCATTGTTACCGAGTGTAAGAAAGCACTGCCGGTGGGCAAATCCGCATACTCCATGATTGAATCCGGCGCGCGTGGCAGCTGGGGACAGCTTACGCAGATTATGGGTATGAAGGGACTTGTGACCAACCCTGCGGGTGCGATTATTGAGCTGCCGGTCAAAGCGAACTTTCGTGAAGGATTTGACGTGTTGGAATTTTTTATCTCAACGCACGGCACACGCAAAGGGTTGTCCGATACGGCGTTACGTACCGCGAACGCGGGATACCTCACCCGCCGCCTGGTTGATGTTGCGCAAGACTTGGTTGTGCGTGAAGAGGATTGTGGCGATGAGGAAGGTCTGGTGATTACGCGCGAGGAGAGCGATGAAATTGGAGATCTGATCACCGAACGGCTTGTGGGTCGCTGGGTTATGGAAGATATCAAGGATGAAAAGACCAAGAAAATTCTGATCAAGCGAGATACGTTGGTTACCGAAGGACTAAGCCGTAAAATTGCAAAAGGTGCTATAGCGAGCGCACGGATTCGCAGTGCCATGACCTGCAAGACGCTGCGTGGGATCTGTCAAAAGTGCTACGGGTATGACCTTGCCTTCAATAAACCGGTGAAGAACGGTGTTGCGGTGGGCATTATCGCGGCGCAGTCCATCGGTGAACCCGGTACGCAGCTGACCATGCGTACGTTCCACACCGGCGGTGTCGCAGGTGCCGATATTACGCAAGGTTTGCCACGCGTTGAAGAACTGTTTGAAGTGCGTCCGCCAAAACGCAAAGCCATTGTCGCCGATGTGGGCGGCGTGGTGTCGGTGATGGAGGGCGCGCGTACCGTGGTGGATGTGTCCGGCAAAGAGGTGGTTGCAACCGGATCCTCCCAAAAAACTATTACCATCGTTTCAAAACTTGATGAAGACGTGGTGGTTGCCGTTCCTGCGGGAGCCGACATCAAGGTAAAACAAGACGGCAAAGTAACGAAGGGCATGATACTGTTTACCACGAAGTCGGGAGAAGAGGTGATGAGTCCTTTGGACGGCGCCGTATCCAAGTTGGAAAAGAAGAAACTCACCATCACGGGTCCGCAGGAGCGCACCAAGGAGTATCTCATTCCGAAGGACTACGCGGTGTATGTAAAAAGTGGCGACTTGGTAGCTGCAGGCAGTGCACTGACTGAAGGATCACTGGATCTGCAGCAGATGTACCAACTGCAGGGAAAGTCCGCGGTGCAAAAGTATATCATCAAAGAAATTCAGTACATCTACGCATCGCAAGGGCAAAAGCTGAACGACAAGCACATTGAGGTCATTGTGCGCCAGCTTTTTTCGCGGGTGCGCATCAAAAAATCCGGCGATACGGATCTCCTGCCGGGCGAAGTGGTGGAACGCGCGGAGTTCTTGAAAGAGAATGCGCAGGCGAAGAAAGAAAAAGGCGGAGAGGCGATCGGTGAAGAATTACTGCTCGGTATCACCAAAGTATCACTTTCCACCTCCAGCTTTTTGTCTGCGGCATCGTTTCAAGAAACAGCACGTGTGCTCATCAACGCGGCGGTCAGCGGCAAAGTTGACCGTCTGGAAGGTCTCAAGGAAAACGTCATTATCGGACGGCTAATTCCTGCCGGAACCGGCTTTGAAGCATCACAGAAATAGAATACCAACTAGCTGATGGTGTAATAAAAATCCTCCGCCATTTCGGAAGTTCGGGGGATTTTTGCTACACAAAGCACTTATTTTTTGGTATACTGCAATGGCTCATAACACCTATGCTACACGCCAATGGGCATGAGTTTCAAATTTTAAGTTACCAAAGAAATGTTTTTCAGAAAAAAGAAAAAAAATACGCGAAACGGCTACGAAAGGCGCAAGCGTGCATCGTCATTTGAAGAGCGATTTAATTGGGAGCTGCCACCAGAAACGGTGAAGGGTATTTGGACGGTCATCTTTTTTATTATCGCGGGAATTTCCCTGTTGAGTTTTTTCGGCAATGCCGGACTTGCGGGGCAGTATATGACGAGTTTATGGAAGTATGTTTTCGGCCGGGGATGGTTTGCCGCGCCGTTTATTTTTTTCACGCTCGCGCTGTTTCTCCTGATTGAGCGGTTGCATCTCCATCCTTCGCGCATAACTGGTTTTTGCACCGCCGTGCTTGCGGTATTTGGTGTGCTG
>PEYJ01000009.1 GCA_002774425.1 Parcubacteria group bacterium CG08_land_8_20_14_0_20_48_21
GGAGAGGACTCGAACCTCCACGCCTTGCGGTACGTGGTCCTAAACCACGCGTGTCTACCAATTTCACCACCCCGGCATGTGTAGGAAAAAGTACCATGTCGGACGAAAAAGTCAACTTATACGCATATCGCGCTCTGCTATGAGAGCAAGTTTTTGTGCTTGAAAAAAATCTTTGCTATACTGCCTAGGTTGTCATTTATTTTATAACCGGGCAGGGTATGTATCATATTTTCATGAGCGCGCGTGCGCTTTCTTTAAGTATTGTTTTATTTTTCTTTTTGTATGCGGTTGGTGCGCCTCATGTCTTGCGCGCGGAAAGCTCTCTCGTGGTTTTCACCGAGATTGGCGCGTACGAGCCGACCGATCACGAATGGGTGGAAATTTTCAACCGTTCGGGTGCGACGATAAATCTTGAGGGATGGAAATTTGGGGAAGGATTTACCGACAGCGACCCCGACGGCACAAAACACGGTCTTGCCGTGTACCAAGGAAGTTTTTTACTGGAACCCGGTACGTATGCCATCATTGCACAAAAGGCAGATTCGTTTCTTGCCGACTATCCCGATATAGTCGTAACAATTTTTGACAGCTCGTGGGGAACGCTTAAAGAAAGCGGTGAACGCATACAATTGCTGGACAACGCTAGTGGCATACAAGAAGATTTTACCTACATTGCCTCGCCAGACACGTCGCTTGAGCGCTTGGATCCTCTACTTGATGACTATACCGCTACTAACTGGCAGCCTCATCCGACAGGTAATACCGCGGGTTTTCGGTATACCGCACCAAGTACCGATGACGCCACCTCAACTGATGACACCGATGCTACGAGTCAAAGCGATGCTCTCGACAACACCAATAGCGATACAAACGCTCCTGATACTACAGCGCAACATACAGACTCTAGCAACGGGTCGGGTGGTGGTGTCGTACCTATTTCCTTTGGCGATGTGCTGATGAATGAATTTGTCGCTGATCCGACAGATGACGACACCGAGTGGGTGGAATTGTATAATACCACCGCACACGCCGTTACGCTGGATGGGTGGACACTGGAAGATGGCGCGGAAACCGAAACCACGCTTTCCGGATCCATTACGACGCGTGGATTTTTTATCATTGAAAAACCGAAAGGGAAGCTCAACAACACTGGCGATATACTCTTTCTCTACGCACAACAACATGAACTTGTTGATCGCGTTACGTATGGCAGTTGGGATGACGGAAACACGCAAGATAACGCACCAAAGGCAGGGGACCCTTTAAGTGTCGCGCGAAAAATTGACGGGCTTAATTCGTTTAATAACGGATCAGATTTTGCGGTAACAACGACGCCAACCAAAGGCGCGGGAAATGTTATTACCGCCGAAAACACATTGGAACATACTTCGGGATCAAGCGCATATTCCGCATCTGCTCCGCATCCGCAAAACATTATTTTGAATGAATTGTACCCCAATCCGCCGGGAACCGATGATGCCGAATTTATTGAACTCCTTAATGTCGGCTCCGTATCGGTTGACGTTTCGGGGTGGCTTGTCGGTGACTCAACCGCCAAGCGTTATACTATTGCGCAGGAAGATTTTGGAACAATCGTGCTAACACCCATGGATTTTCTCCTGCTCCCCAGAGAAATCACCGGCATCGCGCTCAATAATACCGGCGGGGAAACCGTCAAACTTTTCTATGCTGACGAAACGCTTGCGGATAGCACAACGTATACGGAAAAATCGGAAGAAGGGATGAGCTATGCGCGAGACATATATGGCAAATGGCAGTGGACGCTCACCCCAACCAAAGGAAAAACAAATGTGCTGGCATTGCCAAATCAGCCTCCCGTGCCCTTTTTTGAAGTTACCTACCAGGGAAATGCGGTTAATACAGCCTACGAACCAAGCGAGATATTGGCATTTGATGCATCGGATACTACCGATCCGGACAATAATCCGCTCACCTATGTATGGGATTTTGGCGATAGTGGCAACGCATCAACTATTGCGCCTTTGCATATTTTTTCCGAAGCGGGATCATATCGGGTACAACTCACCGTTTCAGACGGTGTCGCTACAACCGCAACTAGCAGTGTGTTGGTGATTGGCGCCGGAGAGGCAGCACCCACGTATGCGCGTGTAACAACGGCCACGCTTACCGAAAACGCTTTCACTATCTTCATTAACGAGCTCTACCCAAACCCGGATGGCGATGATGCAGAGGGAGAATTTATTGAGCTGGCAAATGCGAGAACGGTAACGATTGATCTTGCCAACTGGTCATTGGATGACGACGAAGGCGGATCACACCCGTATACCTTTCCGGAACATACCTTTATCTCTCCACAAAGTTTTTTGGCCTTTCCCGCGCGTAGTACGCACCTCACGCTCAACAATACGCATGATGCCGCGCGTCTTTTTGCGCCCGATGGCACGCTTGTCGATAGCATGTACTACGACAAGGTTGTGGAAGGAGCGAGCTACGGCAAGTTTGGTGGAGAGTGGCAGTGGACCGCACAACCTACACCCGGTGAAATAAATGTTTTGTTAGCCGCTTCCACAGGATCGGCAAAAGGATTGAAAAAAATACCGCTTGCCACAACGCTTGCCGAAGTGCGCTCATTTGATGTGGGTACCTATCTTACGGCAACCGGCACCGTTGCAGTCGCCCCGGGTGTATTTGGCAAAACAACAATCTACATAACCGGATCACCAGGCATACAAGTGTATTTGGGCAACGGCGACTGGCCTGATATTACGGTGGGTGATATAGTAGGTATTATCGGCACACTCGGCACTATTCAGGAAGAATATCGCTTGAAACTCGCCTCAAAAGACGCCATTGAGAAAATTGCTGGCGGGGCGGCACCACAACCGATTACACTTACCGCAGCGGATATCACAAAAGAGTACGAAGGATCCCTCGTAAAAATTACGGGGGAGATTTCACAAAAACGCGGCAACTCTTTTTACCTGGACGATGGTACGGAAGAAGTACGCATCTACATCAAAGATTCTACCGACATTTCCGCATCGTCCTATACCGTTGGAGATCGCATTGCAGTTTCCGGTATCGTCAGTCATACCAATTCCGGATTTCGTCTGCTGCCACGCGGCGCGGAAGACATTACGCCGGTTATCAACGGAATGGTTGCCGGAGCAAGTGAACTAGGTACGGACACTTCCGTTACGCTACCACCACTAGCGTTCTCAATGTGGGATAAACTCAAAAAATACGCGGGAGCTGCGCTGATTGTTATCGGGTTTTTCGGTATACTCTTTGCACTGTTCGCGGCGCCAAAAGATAAGGTCTAAATCATATTCCCTTCCCCTTCGCTCACCTACGCAAGCTTTCGTTGGATGTCTCATTACGAATTGAGAGTCCAAAAAGAGGTAAAAAAAGAGCTCGGCGCGAAGCGACGAGCGAAAGAAAGGTGTGGGGTTGGACCTGTGAACCCGTCGGTCAGCAGACCCAACCCCACTATAAGCGCGGGGGGTGTTTGGGGAGGGACAAACGCTGCCCCAACGCTTATAAATGGCGAGGAGAGTGTTCTCGTCAACAGGGGGAGGAGGGACCTGTTGCGAAATTGCACTTTCCTCGCCAAGCGAGCGAAGGAAGAATGTATCAAAGAGCTTGGATACTCTAGCACGTGCACAAAAGCATGTCAAGACCTCTGGCACAACCGACACACTTTTGCTAGACTGGTTTGTATGCGCAACACAACTATCCAACTTGCCATGATGATGGCTCCGCCGAACGGGGGTTGTGGTTCTTACGCATAATGTACAAACAGTAATTCACCCACACCCCTCGTAGAGGGATTTTTCATTATTTCGTGTATGCAACAACTATGCTGCTAACCATTATCAATGACTGCCGCGATATGAACGCCGCGGGACGGCAAGCAACGCGCGCCGCAGCACTGCTCAAGGGAACGGTACACTTTATCGGCGTTGCGAATGATTTGGAGGCAAGCGGCAATCTTGTTGACATGCTTGATGCGTTCGGCGATACGCAAGGCGCCGTGCTGGTCAATGTCGCGCCAAGAAATGGCAAAGCGAAGCTGTGGCATAACGGCACGCCGTTCGGCTATTTTTACTACAAAAAAATTCTTGTTGTGGCAAGTGTTGATGGGCTTACCCTTTCACTGGTTAAAAAGCTTGGGCTTGCTGATGAACTCAAGGTGCTGGATATAGCGTCATGCCTGCATTTTTTGGAGAAGCGTGAACAGCTCACCGAAAACCTCGCATCACGTATACACGAAAGTCAGTTCAGAAGCTATGATTTTCTTCCCCGAGCGGCTGATTGGATTTTGCGCGGGCGTGAGATGCCCTATAGCGTGCTTTCCCTACAAGCTATCGCGGACGCTCGTCCTTGTGTGTGGTGGGTGGATAATTTCGGCAACTGCAAAACAACGCTGTTGGAGGAAGAAGTGCTCAAACGCAAAGATGCGCGTGGCGCCATACCGACAGCGTTCGGCGCGCTGCCTTACTACCCGCGCCTCAAAGATGTACCGGATGATACGGTAGCGTTGGTTACCGGAAGTTCGGGATTAGAGAATAAGCAATTTGTTGAAATTGTGGCACAGGGTGCAAGCGCCGCACAGGTATTAGGCATTTCTTCGGGAGATGTGATGTGGTAATGCGTTCCTATTTCTTTTTACCCCAAAAATCCATACGATTTAGTCGCCGAGCGAAGCGCCGTGCCCTTCCATAGCTTTATGCGAAGGAGCGAGGCGAACCAAAACCGCTTGCAAATTCCTTACTGGTACCGGGGGCGGGAATCGAACCCGCATGAGTTGCCCCAACGGATTTTAAGTCCGTCGCGTCTACCAATTCCGCCACCCCGGCATACTAGCTGCACTCCTACGCTATCACGAGAATTTTCCAAGGTCAACTGCACTTGAAACTTTTTTCTCCTCTGCTATACTGGCTAGGCGCGCGGGAATAGCTCAGTTGGCTAGAGCGCTTCCTTGCCAAGGAAGAGGTCGCGGGTTCGAATCCCGTTTCCCGCTCCAAGAAATAACGAGCCGCCCAAAAGGCGGTTTTGTAATTGTTTCGGCGGAAAATATGGTCAGGATAAGGTTGTATGCCCACACCTCATACTTACCATTCCTAAGCGGTTGGTCACCCAATGCGCGGAAAGCTACGCGCCGGATCGGTAAGCATCGGCATTGATTGAAAAAAACATACGGTAATCACACAACAGTCGTAAACCTGCCCATACATACACTTCGCTTACTGTTTGCACCATTCGGCATTGTTCTCTTTCACGCACCGTAGTTGCTTTGGCGCCATATTTCCCGTACAATACATCTATATGGAGGAACGCGTACTGAACCCGAAACTCACCGAAGAAGAGGCGGCACTTGACCAAACACTCCGTCCGCAGCGATTGGCAGAGTACATAGGTCAGAACAAGATCAAAGAAAATTTGTCCATATTTATTGATGCCGCAAAAAAACGCAAAGAAGCGCTGGATCACGTGCTGCTCTACGGCGGTCCGGGTTTGGGCAAGACAACCCTCGCACACATTATCGCGCGCGAAATGGGTGTCGGCATCAAAGCGACCTCCGGCCCCGCAATAGAGCGCGCGGGAGATTTGGCGGCTATTCTCACCAATCTCCAGGAAGGCGATGTGCTGTTTATTGACGAAATCCATCGCCTCAACAAGATTATTGAGGAAGTGCTCTATCCGGCTATGGAAGATTACGCGCTGGACATCGTCATCGGTAAAGGACCCTCCGCAAGAACACTGCGCTTGGACTTACCGCGCTTTACTCTCATCGGCGCCACTACCAAAATGAGCCTGCTCTCAAGCCCTTTGCGCGACCGGTTCGGCAATATTCTGCGGCTGAATTTTTATGACCAGGATGATATTAAAAAAATAGTTGAGCGATCGGCGCGCATTCTGGATATGTCGGTTGACGCGGAATCAGCGGTTGAAGTTGCCAAGAGATCCCGCCGCACGCCGCGCGTTGCCAATCGACTCTTAAAGCGCGTGCGTGATTTTTCGCAAGTGCGCGGCGATGGTACGCTGACACTTGATATTACCCGTAAAGCCCTCCACTTGCTTGAGGTGGATGAATTCGGGTTGGATGAAATTGACCGGCGTATTTTGGAAGCGATTATTCAAAAATTCCAAGGAGGACCCGTTGGCCTCTCCACACTCGCTGCCGCAACCGCAGAAGAAATTGCCACAATTGAAGATATTTATGAGCCGTTTCTGATGCAAATCGGTTTTTTGCACCGTACCCCAAGAGGCCGCGTTGCTACCGAGCTCGCTTATGAGCATTTGGGTTTCTCCGTTCCGGATTCCCTCCAAAACAAACTCTTGTAGAGCGATATGTTCTTCGTACCAAAAATTTCTTACTTCATACACCCTCTTCCATGACCATCGCCGTCTTTCTCCTTATCTATCTTGGAGCGCTTCTCGTATTTGTCGTATACAGCGGTTTTGTGTACTACCACTTGTTTCGTTTTGGTTTTAAAAGCCGCGTAGTCTATGCCGTCAACGCCTTGTATGCCCTGGTTGCCTGCGCTCTCATCGCGGTATCGCTTGCTTACATACTGCAGATTGATTGGACTGTGCCGATATTCCCCTCTATCTCCCTTACACTTCCTTAAACCCTGCCCGGTTGTAAAGTAGTATGTTTACCACACACCACTATCCGCATCAACGACCTGATGAACGCATTGTCTTCTACCTGCGGCGGTATTGGTTCGTATTTTTTAAAACGATGCTTTTTTACGCCGTACTCCTTATTTTTCCGTACCTATTTTTTCTCCTCTCTGAAACACTCTTCCCAAATCTTCTTTCAAGCTCTGTAGGATTTCCGGCCATCGTCATTGGCGCGAGTATCTACTACCTATTTATCTGGCTGTTCTTTTTCCACGCATTTGCCGATTACTACTTGGATATGTGGATCGTTACCAATCACCGCATCATCAATATTGAGCAGGAAGGTTTGTTTGCGCGCGTTATCTCCGAACAGGATCTCCAGAGAATCCAAGATATTACCTCCGATATCCACGGTTTTTTCCCAACATTATTTGGCTACGGTAATGTACACATTCAAACGGCGGGTGAGCAGCAGCGTTTTACCTTTGAGCAGGTGTCGCATGCCGCGGAAGTTGCGCGCAATATTCAAACCCAAGTTCGGCTTTGCCAGGCGCACGGACATACTCTTGCCGGAGCCAATCAGCAGGCGCCGATTGAGCGCAAAGCCGTGAAAACAGGTGAGTTTGTTTTATGAAAGTTTCCCTTTTCAAGTACCACCTTCCTAAAAATCGTATTGCCCAGACACCCGCTTCCCCGCGCGACCACGCGCGGCTTTTCGTATTGGACAAAAAAGCGGGACGCTGCGCGCACAAGCATATCTATGATTTACCCAACCTCTTACGTTCGGGCGATATACTCGTACTCAATAATTCAAAAGTCATTCCGGCACGGCTGTATGCGCGGAAAGTCTTGGAAGTTGGCGGAGGTGGTCGGGTTGAGCTCTTTCTCCTTAAACACGCCGGCGGGCGCATTTGGCACGTGTTGCTCAAAGGGCAAAATCTGCGTCCGCAAACCAGGCTCACGCTGCTTCCAACCAAAACGATTTTTTGTACGATCCTTCGGCGCGAACAAGACGGTGCTACTCTGGTAGAATTTTCAGATTCACGTGCAGCTGTTCACGCATTTTATGCAGCGCACGGCGAAACGCCTTTGCCACCCTATATTAAGGCTTCGGGAAAATCCGCGCGGGTAAAATCGCATTATCAAACTATTTTCGCCAAAACTTCGGGATCCGTCGCGGCACCTACCGCAGGACTTCATTTCACCAAAAATCTTTTGCGTGCCATTGCAACAAAAGGTGTGCAGATAGAATACGTAACACTCCATGTGGGACTCGGCACGTTTGAACCGATACGCACGGCGTATATTGAAGACCACGCTATGCATGCGGAATACGCGGAAATTGACCGTGAAACACTCAAACGTCTTTTGCGCGCCAAGACTGAAAGGCGGCGCATGGTGGCGGTCGGCACCACCTCCGCGCGTATCCTTGAAGGTTTGGTTGCGCCATACCTTTCCACGCCCTATCCAAAAAAAGATAAAATTTCGGCAGAGCTTACTACCTATATCTACCCTCCTTATGCGTTCAAAATGGTAGACGCACTGCTTACCAATTTTCATCTCCCACAATCATCTCTCTTAGTGCTCGTAGCTGCTTTTACGGGACGCTCGGCTATTTTGCGCGCGTACCAAAAAGCGATACGCGCTGGATATCGCTTTTATTCATTCGGTGATGCCATGTTCATTCATTGAAAGCGCCGGGCAGTTGTTGCTGAAAACGGTATACCAAAAACTCTTTTTCACCCGCGCGATTGACAATCTCTTCCGGCACACTGCCCTGTTGCATGAGATGTGTTTGCACTATGCTACCAAGTTCCGTTTGTCGCGCTTTTACAACCAGCGGCATGCGGGTGTTGGCGGGTATAATAAATATAATCTCCATACCGCCCAGTTGACTAAGCGTTTCGCGTGTCAGTCCCGCTATCACCTCTTTGTACAGGGTCGCGCTGATCATCGGCCATCCTTCGTAGAGCGATCTGCGGTCAAACGTCCATAACCGCGGAAGGTCCATAATGTTGTCGTCATATACCACCACTACCCGCGCGGGTTTCGCCGTGCCTGTTTTTTTCCGGTCAATATTTTGCTGATGCAATTCTTCCAAAAACGGGTAGGTATAGGGAAGAGTAAGGGCGGGATATTGCCCCGCTAGCGCGCGGTTGAGGTAGGTCTCTACCGCATTAAATCCCCAGTCGTGTACATCCCAATGTATTGCGGAATAGGTAAAGGGTGTCATGCCGAGCGGTTGCGACAAAAGAAAGGTATTACGTGCATAACATATTTCCAAAAATACCAAGAGGCCAAGCAATGCATAGATCGTCTGTTGGCGTGTTTGCGATTGCGTATGCAGTATTATACTAACACCCCAAGCAACAAGCAGCGCAACAAAAGGCATGACGAGTGTTAAAAACCGCACAGCAGATCCTATAACCGCATACATCGTGATTGCGCCAGCAAGTAGCAGCAGTAACAACACAACCCGCCGGTCACCATGCTTTCCTTTTTTGATAAGCTGATACCCGCTCATTCCCAGCGCAGCCATCAACAGAACATTGCTTAGGGGAGAGCGATAGTGCGCAAAATTGGTAAAAATTCCCGTAAGTCTCTGCGCAAGACTTCCCAATTCTTTTCCCGGCGCCACCTGCCAATACGGTACCCCTTGACCAAACAGGTGGAAGAGCTGAAAATCAAAATGCCCAAGCGTTTTATAGAGAAAGTAGTTGTAGATGCAAACAGGAATTGCAACAATACAGAACACTGCGACACTGGCGTAGAAATACCGACTCCGCAACATAGTTCTTTCATAGAGTGCGGCATAGATGAGCAACGGCGGCACAATAAACAGCGCCGTATACTTTGAAAGAACGCCCGCGCCCAATGCCAGTCCAACACCGAACAACCACTTTTGCCCCTCAAATCCTTTTACAAAGAAAAGCACGGCAAGTAAGGAGAAAAAGATAACCTGTGACTCTTGCATCCCCACGCGCCCAACATACACCATGAGCACATCTGTTGCCATGAATGCCGCCGCAATCAAACCAGTCTTTTTTGAAAAAAGGCGGGTGCCGATTGCATAGACCAGCCAAACGCTCGCGAGTGCGAAAAGTGCGGAGGAAAGGCGCAGCGTCCAAAGACTTACGCCAAACAGCACAAAAAATACGTGCTGCACGGCAAACACCAGAGGCGGGTGATCATGAAAAGAAAGTTTGGTCCACCAGGGAGCCGCACCAGGCAAAAGTTGTAAGGTACTTGGCTGCTGCAGCGCAAAATCAAAATCAAGATAGCTAATGGAGCGAAACCCGTACAACACTTCATCGGACAACGCATTGCCATTTCCTAGCGCGGTTAGTCGCAGCAATGCCGCAACCGCGAGTATGCCGAAAAACACGAACATGAGTTTTTTCTCGGACTGCATAGAGAGAGCATACCACACGTGCGCGAGCAAAAAAACTCCCCGCGATTTTGGGGAGTATTGCATGACCTGAACTTACCGGTAGAGAGGCAGTATGGCCGTGCCGGTATAGAAGTAGCGTAAAATGGTTTTCCAATCCTTACCCTCATCCTGTGCCATGGCAACAGCGGCTTGCGCGGACATGCCTACGCCATGCCCCAATAGCGGTTTACCGAGATCTTCCGGAACCGCGACGGACACAAGCCATGGTTTTGCAGAACCTCCCCAAACTTCAGTCCAACCGCGCGTTCTGCCGTCGCTTTGCGTATAGTAGGGCGTCACGACCAGGTGCGTGTCATACGCTACCACCTGCCCACGTGTCACTGCAACCGCTGTTGCAACATTAGGAAGGCGCGTCTCCGCTCCGTAGCCGCGATACACCTGGTCGTAGGTTGCGTCAACGGTAAAATGCTCATCGGCGTGTTTTGAAGGATTGAGATAGTGCCACAGCACATAGGTACGCGCGGCGGTCAACAATGCTTTCTGATATTCCATCGGTCCGCTGTTGGATGTTTCCACCAGACCCTTGAGATAACTATCCAAAGGCAGTTCATTGATCATCCATGTTTTTCCGGTCATTGCCGCATGGTGAAATTCCAATACACCCCTAAACTGATTGTCGTTGAGCTTCGTGTTCCATGCAGGACGCTGTTCCAATGTCGTAATGGTAAAAATACCTTGCGCATCCGTTGACTCAAAACGCACGGGCTCCGCAATGGTTTTTGTTTGGCCCGGTGTATGGATGGTGTAGTGGTTTGCGCCGGGAATAAACCATACGGATGATTCTTGATTTGCCAAAATGGTGAAAAGTGTCTCGCCACTCTGCGCTCCCATAATACGGTAGGTCTTGGTGTTGGTCAGCGCAACCGGCTTAGCGGTCGCATAGAGTCCCACGCGTATATTTGGCTCCTGCTGATTCGTACAATCTTCGATGGTTGCCGCTTGCGGTGCAAGCTTCGGCTCACACAGCATGGCTACATTCTGCACGGTTGATTGCGGCGTAGGTATGACGGGTTGAGTCAATTGCTGTTCCGTTATTTTTTGTTTCACGACAACTGCTGGTTGCATAGCCTCTACAACCAACACAAACGACCCGCCCGACACCCATGCCGTATCTTCTGCCGCAAGCTGAAAAGTATCGCGATATATTCCTACTGCCACAGGAATGCTTACGGTAAATGTAATGAACCCTATTTGCCCGGGTGCAATATATGTAGGAGTTACGCGCGCCGCATGCTCCCCGTTGAGCCAGCTCGTATGAGCAAAAATACTCTTGTCGGTTACATAATCGCGATTATAGAGAGAGATATACGCGCCCCCTTCACTACGCCAAGCCCTGGTACCGATATTTTTAAAGCCAAGTTGCACGGTTGCCGTACTTCCTACCTCGGCGCGCATAGCGCCGCGTGGCTGTAACAGCAACGTTGCGGCATAAGGTGCGCTTTCCGCCGCATATACGGAAGTTGCAAAAAATCTTTGGTGGACGCTATCGGCGGATTTTCTGATAGCAGTGTCTGCCCCCTGCATCCGCATATCAATAGTATGCAGAGCGCTTGATATGCCCGCAACAATAAAAAAAGCAACGATCAGCGCGCGCCACAACCCCCGCGGGTTTTCACGATCGCTCATCATTGCTTTCTTGAAAGTTCTTGCGCATGACCTGGCGTGCCTGTAATCCAATGGTCGTGCTTTTATAGGGTATAAAGCAGACATTTTGATCTTCTTTTATTTTTGTTTTTTAAGCAAATTTTTGACTTATTACTCATAGTATAGCACCTATACACTCAAGAATCAAGTTTTTGTAACGTACCTGTTGCCAAATGAACGTGGTTGTGTTAGGGTAGCATGCACTATCTACTGCATGAAAATTGAAAGGAGGAGAAATTTTTTGTGCAAGCTGCGGTTATGCCCTTTGAAAATTTGCACCATCGACCAAGGGAGCGCGTCATGACAAAAATTATTATTGAACCGGCGTTGAGTTTCGATGACGTAACACTGATACCCGGGGCATCTGACTTTATTCCCGGGGAAGCTGATGTTTCAACAACCATTGCCGGCTTTCGCATGTCCATACCAATATTTTCTGCAGCCATGGATACGGTGACGGAAGCGCGTTTGAGCAAGGCACTCGCCGCAGAAGGGGGTATGGGAGTTATTCATAAAAACCTCTCCCCTTCTGATCAAGCGGCACATGTACGCAACGTAAAATCGGCGCAAGCGGGATTCGTTACGCATCCGAGAACAATT
Organism: Parcubacteria group bacterium CG08_land_8_20_14_0_20_48_21; assembly: GCA_002774425.1. GTDB lineage: Bacteria > Patescibacteriota > Patescibacteriia > UBA1544 > UBA1544 > UBA1544. Next base: position 12,308 of record PEYJ01000009.1, read on the forward strand.
GCTCCCGGCGCAACGCTGGCGGAGGTTCGAGCTGAATTTGCAAAATGGCGCATTTCCGGTCTGGTGGTCATAAAGCCAGGTGAGCGTTGCCCTTTGGGCATCATTACCAGAAGCGACGTTGAATTTGAGTTACTTCAAGAAAATGACGAGCGTAAGGTTAACGCGCTTCCCGTCCATAAGGTGATGACGCCGCGTGAACGACTGATTACCGTGCAAAAAAAAGATGTATTGCGCAGTGAAACGGTATGCACCAAAACCGTGCTGCCGCTCTTTCGGAAACACCGCATTGAGAAACTTGTGGTAATAGATTCAGACAGCAATTTTGCCGGCCTCGTAACCATGCGGGATATCAAGAAATCCCATCAATACCCGCATGCGTGCGTTGATGCTAAAAATCGCCTGCGGGTGGCGGCGGCGGTTGGAGTTGGAGAAGATGCGCTACTACGCGCCGAGCTGCTCGTTGCAGCGGGTGTTGACCTGCTTGTGGTGGATACCGCGCACGGCCATCATCGTAATGTCGGCAAAACCATTAAGGAGTTGAAACGTCTCTATGCCACGATTCCCATCGTAGCTGGAAATGTGGCAACTGCTGATGGCGCGCAAGCGCTCATAGATGCCGGCGCGGATTGCATAAAAGTCGGCATGGGACCCGGGTCAATTTGTACCACGCGTGTTGTATCCGGTGCGGGAATTCCGCAAATTACCGCGATAACGGAGTCCGCTGCAATTGCCCATGAATATGGGATTACGGTCATCGCTGACGGTGGTATCAAGCAGTCAGGAGATATTCCTAAAGCGCTTGCCGCAGGAGCTGATGCGGTTATGATCGGCGGTTTATTTGCCGGAACCAAGGAATCTCCCGGAGAAGAATATCTCTTTGCGGGAAAGCGATATAAATCTTATCGCGGCATGGGATCGCTTGGTGCCATGCAGCAAGGAAGTGCGGATAGATATGGGCAAAATCCCTATCAGGAATTGCGCAAACTCGTTCCCGAAGGGATTGAAGGGCAGGTGCCGTATAAGGGCCCTTTGCGTGACACACTCATTCAGCTGATTGGAGGACTACGCAGCGGCATGGGCTATACCGGCTGCCAAACCATTCAGGAACTGCATGAGCGCGCGAAGCTTCGCGCGGTAACCGCGGCCGGACTTCGCGAGAGTCACGTGCATGATATTACTATCACCAAGGAGGCACCAAACTATATTATGTAATACGCCCTTTTCAGCATCAAAGCCGCCCGTGGTATGGACGGCTTTTTTTTGCGTCAGTATTCTCGCAACCCTACATTTTTTTTCGTCTGCTCTTTAAGCCACGCAATAACCTTACGGTTGCCAAGCAGGTTGTGCATATAGCGCCGATAGGCAACGCTTTCTATTTTTTCCAAAGACTCCTGATCATGCGCGTGCTGCGCTTTTATACGATCTAATTCTTTTGCCACTTCGTCGTCCGTCACCTGCAGTTGCTGATCGGCAAATATTTGTCGTAATACCAAAGAAGTTTTTACTCGATTCTCGGCTTGGGGCAGCATATCTTTTTCCAGCTCTTCAGCGGTTTTTTTTATTTGCAAAAGATAGTCGGAAAATTTCGCGCCCTGCTGCGCGATACTTTCCTCAAGTTCATGCAACATTTTATGCACTTCATTGTGCACAAGCGTTTCGGGTATGTCTCCAAACTCGCTTGCACCTACCAACGCGTCCAAAAGCGCAAGCTCCGCACGTTCTTCCTCACGCATGTCTTTTTCCGCGCGCAAATTCTCGGTAAGTTTTTTCTTGAGATCGTCAATATCTTTAGATCCTACCGTTACTGCGAAATCATTAGTAAGTTCGGGTTGGGTAATCTCCTGCACTGCATTGACCCGTACCTTGAAATCAACCGCTTTTCCCGCAATGTGTTTATCCTTATAACGCTCCGGAAAGATGATCGTAAAAGATTTTTCCTCATCTTTGGCAAGACCCTCCAATTGCTCACTCAATCCCGGGATGTACAATTCCTCGCCCAATACAACGCTCACATTTTTTCCCTGCCCACCATCAAGTGGCACCTTATCCAAAAACATTTCCATATCCAAAATCACGCGGTCGCCTTTCTGCGCAACGCCGACTTTTACGGCGGTTTGCGCGCGCATTTTTTGCAAATCTTTCAGCATCGCATCCACTTCTTTGTCTGCAACCGTAACCGGCTTTTTGGTAAAAGCTATATTTTTGATAGCGCCAACACACACTTCGGGAAGTATAGACACCACCGCTTTGTAACTAAACGGATTCTTTGGCGCAAGCTTTACAATATCCACCTGCGGCTGACCAACTACGACGATATGCTCCTGATCCAACACACCGTAGAGCGTTGCTTGAATCATATCCTCTGCCGCCGTTTGGTAGATGGCCATTTCACCAAGTTCCTGCCGCACCACGTCCTGCGGCACACGCCCCTTACGAAATCCTTTTTTGTGGTACTCTTGGGTAAGCTCGCGCAACGCTTTATCAACGTACGGACGCACCTCATCAACCGAGAGTTCAATGGTAAGCGCAAGCCGCCCCTTGGGCAAGGATTCTTTTTTTATATCCATATGCTAATAGTGATAGGATTGTTTATGGTTTATCATGCATGCGCGATAGAGCTGTTCAAAAAAAATAATACGTGCCATTTGGTGGGTAAAGGTAAGGTGGGAAAGCGATATTTTTTTTGTACGTTCTTGAATACCCGCTCATCAAATCCCGTTGGACCGCCGACAAGGAACGCAAGATGCATACCGTGATGTTCATGATCTTGCAGCTTTTTCGCAAATATTTCCGATGACACTTCTTCGCCCGCACAATCAAGCGCAATAACCGTATCCGCTTTCGCCGCATGCACACTCGCGAGAATATATTTTTCCTCTTTTTTTCTTGCCACATGCGCACCCGCTTCATCGGTAAAGGCACTTTCGGGAATTTCACGAACCGCTAATTTTACAAACGTGCCGAGACGTTTGCGATATTCCGCTTCGGTGCTTTTCCAGTAGTTTTCTTTCAATTTACCAACGGCGATGAGCGTCACGCGCAACATAGCCTAAGGAGCGTAGCACAGTAAAATTCGTCTTGCAACCCTGGCACGTACTAACTCCATTGCCGATATAGGCGCAATACGCCCTTGCAGTAACGTATTTTGCCATTGACCCTGTAACGTGGTATGGTAGGGTTGGCATTACGCTCATAGCCTGGAGATACAAAGAAGCCATTACATACAGCGTTACATACAGATTGATCGCTCAACTTCCTACAACTACAGGCCACCGGCTACAACCTCCTTTCTCTTTACATGCCCTTACCTTATTTTCAAAAACCCAATCATGATTGGCAGCATACGGAACGCGCACGGCGCTTTACCGAACGCGGGCGAGACAAAAGACGTGTTGCGCACGCCGATCCATTGCGTTTTATCCTCATGAGTGTTCTCGTGTTAGGGTTTTTGGGGCTTGCTGGCATGCTCGGTGTTTTTGCATACATGTCACGCGACCTGCCTGATCCCAATCAACTTAGTGAGCGCGTCGTACCCCTTTCAACTAAAATCTATGACCGCACGGGAGAAGTTCTTCTTTATGAAATCCACGGTAATCAGCAGCGCACACTCATCAAATTGCAGGATCTGCCTGATTATGTAAAATGGGCGGCTATTATAACGGAAGATAAAAACTTCTATGCGCATCCCGGCATAGATTTGAAGGGTACGCTGCGTGCCATTATCGTGAATGTGTTGCGCGGCGAGAGGGCACAGGGAGGATCCACCATCACGCAACAGCTCATAAAAAATTCCCTTCTCACAACAGAGAAAAAGTATTCACGTAAGATAAAGGAGTGGGTATTGGCATACCGACTGGAGCAAAAATTTAGTAAGGATGAAATTCTTCAGCTCTATTTTAACGAGATTCCCTATGGCTCAACCGCTTATGGTATAGAGGCGGCATCACAAACTTATTTTGGAAAATCTGTGTGCAACCTCACGATAGCGGAAGCCGCTACCATCGCGGCCATGACGCAGGCGCCAACCTACTATTCGCCGTACGGATCACACAAGGACGAACTGCTAAATCGGCGGCGCTATGTCATTGACCAGTTGGTGGAAAGCGGCCATATCACCAAGGATGAGGGTGATGGAGCGAGGGCAGAGGAACCTGTTTTTAAAGAACGTAGCCAAAATATCACCGCGCCGCATTTTGTGATGTACGTGCAAGAATTGCTCACGAAAACCTACGGAGAAAAATTGGTTGAGCAAGGGGGATTAAAAGTTACTACAACACTGGATGCGGGGCTACAAAAAATCGCTGAAGATACGATAACCGAAAAAATTCCCGATCTTGAAGAACGGTGGAATGCCACAAATGCGGCACTCGTCGCGCTTGATCCGAAAACCCAGCAGATTCTTGCCATGGTAGGCTCACGTGATTTTTTTGATGAGACGATAGACGGACAGGTCAATGTCGCCCTGCGTCCGCGCCAACCGGGTTCATCATTTAAACCAATTGCCTACGCCGCGGGTTTCATCAAAGGCTATACGCCGGACACCGCGCTTTTTGACGTACAGACAATTTTTAAAACAGACACCGAAGATTATGAGCCGCACAATTACGACTCAAAAGAGCATGGGTTGGTGACCGTACGCGAAGCACTACAGCAATCACTCAACATTCCAGCCGTAAAAATGCTGTATTTAACAGGTATTGAGAACGTGCTGCAGCTTGCCGAAAAACTTGGCTACACCACCTTCGTCGATAGATCTCGTTTTGGCTTGTCCCTTGTGCTCGGTGGCGGAGAGGTAAAATTATTGGAACATACAAGCGCGTTCGCCATATTTGCCGATGAAGGTGTTCGGGCACACGCGACAACGCCGATTTTACAGGTTACCGATAAGGATGGTCGCATTCTTGAAACATATAAAGAACAGCCTGAGGAACTGCTGGATAAAGAAATTGCCCGCACGATAACTGCCATCTTAAGCGACAATGCGGCGCGCACTCCGACGTTCGGCGAGCACAATCTCCTCACCCTTCCCGATAGGTCGGTTGCGGCAAAAACTGGCACCACCAACGACTATAGAGATGCGTGGCTCATCGGCTATACGCCATCGCTTGCCGCGGGTGTTTGGGCTGGGAATAATGATTTTTCGGAAATGAAACGCGGTGGAGGTGGCTCATCGGTTACCGGTCCAATCTGGAATGCGTTTATGCGGGATGCCCTTAAAGAAACGCCGCCGGAATCTTTCACCAAACCAAAGCCAATGAAATCCGATAAACCAATACTTAGCGGCAAGGCGCAGGTTACAATAAAAGTTGACCGTATTTCCGGAAAACCCGCAACCGAATTTACGCCAGACTATCTCATTGAAGAACGCACGTTTATTGAGCCACATTCTATTCTGCACTATGTCAATAAAGATGACCCGCAAGGTCCAGCTCCTACGGATCCGTCTTTGGACCCGCAGTACGCGGGATGGGAAGCGGGTGTTGTCGCGTGGTTTGCAAAAAATAAAACGGAGTATACCAACCTTACGCCACTGCCGACCAATCTTCCTGATGAGGGTATAGCGCCAACTGTTGCGTTTGACGGACTGGCAGATAACGCACGCGTCACTACTACCCCGCTTCAGGTAAGCGTCAAGCTTTATGCGCCGTTAGGTATTGACCGCGTGGAATATTTTTTAAATGAAACACGCATCGGCATTAACCACCTCTGGCCTTTCAATCTTACGGCAATGGTAGTTGGAATGCCAAGTGGTTACTACACCCTGCGCGCGGTTACGTATGATACCGCCGAAAATATCGGCTATGCGGAAAAAACGGTTAGTTTGATTATTCCATCCAATAATCCGGTACTTTCTTGGTCCTATCCGGAAAATAACGCGGTACTCCGTACGAAAGACTTTCCGCTCTATCTGCAATTAACTCTCGGCTATCCGGAAACGGTCTATGAGCTGGCAATCACCGCGCGGTCGGATGCGAGTGAAAAATTTACCATTCAGGATTTTACCGGAAATACTTTCCAGCCATCCGCAAAGGCGTTGTGGGAAACAACCCCGGATATAGGGACGTACACTCTCACCGCAACCGCATTCAACCTTTATGGCGGCAAGTTGGGTGAAGAATCACTTACCATACGCGTTGCAGAATAAATGATCCTGTATTCGTTTCATAAAACCCTCGCTTGCGACAAGGGTTTATTTCGTGCTGTGCATGGTACGTTGTTGGTTATTTATATCTGCCTCTTATAATTTCCCGGCACCTTGTACTGCTGACCGGTAAAGTGCGGATGAGAGATTTTAGGTATTGCAAATATTTTTCTCGTGTTGTGTGTGTGGGAAAACGCTTCCAGCACGCCATCTCCCACCGCATAAACGTCCAGTACCAGCTCTTGCGGTTCACCCGATCCAAAGAGCACATTCGTTTCTTCGTAGCAAACGCGCATCTGCCACCCTTCCCGCGCGGCGTGAGAAAAAAGTTCCGGGTAGGTTTCTACCGTTAAATTTTTTAAACCCCAATTCACCGGAAGCGTATAAACGGTTGTCCCATCCTTTCCAACAAACTTGACCGAGTGGTGTTTTTCCCCGTATGCATACAAATCTCGCGTCAGCCGCACATCATCAATGCAGTAGCGCGTCAGCTCCGTCATGCGCCCATCCTTCCAAAGATCCAGCGCTTCCAGACCTGATCCGGACTTGCCTTCACCTAAAGTTGCTTTGACCAAATTATCAAGTTTGAGTCTCCTGCCCAAAACCTCAACCACCTCTTCGAGTATATCCAGATGCGGAATAGTACGCATATCCACTACTTCAAGGTGTGGTTGGATAACCGGCACGTCAAAACGTTTGCTGTTAAATCCAACGAGCAAATCAGTATGTTTCAGCAACTCCTCAAACCCTTGCATTTCATGCTCCCGAAACGCCAGAAATTTACCATACGTATAGCTATATACGCCCAGCACCGATATGCCGAGTTCGCCAAAACGATCTTCGGAATTTTGTCCCCCGATATCTGCAAAGGACTTTTGCGTTTCCACATCAAAAACGAGAATGTCCCGCATACAACCTACGGCTAACTACTCGCGACCCTGAAATGGATGGCCATTGGCATGAGTGGCGCGTGGTAAATGATGGGTTATTTTTTTAGCGCAATTTTAAGCGCATCGTCCGCGTATGCAACAAAAGTAAACTTTAATTTTTTTCGCACATCATCAGGGATATCATCCAAATCTTTTTCATTATCTTTCGGGAGCAGCACTTGCTCAACTCCCGCACGATGCGCCGCCAAGACCTTTTCCTTCACACCGCCGATTTCCAAAATTCTGCCGCGCAAAGTAATTTCACCCGTCATACCAACCTCCCGCCTTACCTTTTTCCCCGTCATGAGCGAGGCAAGCGTCGTTGCCATCGCAACGCCGGCGGAAGGACCGTCTTTGGGTATTGCTCCTTCGGGAACATGCACATGTACGTCTATTTTTTCAAAGGCATTGGGCGCAAGCTGCAATATTTTTGCGCGCGACTTAATAAAGGAAAATGCCGCCTGCGCTGACTCTTTCATAACCTCGCCTAATTGTCCTGTGAGAATGAGATTGCCCTTGCCGGGCATTTTTGTCGCTTCAATGAACAGAATTTCTCCACCCGCCTCCGTCCACGCAAGACCCGTTGAAACACCGACTTCATCTTTTTCCTCGGCAACGGTATGTTTGTATTTCTCGGTGCCAAGATAGGCGCGTATATCTTGTACGCCGACCGTAAAGCGTTTTTTCCCGCCTTCAGTTATTTTGCGCGCAACTTTGCGCGCAATTTTAGCCAAGGTACGCTCAAGATTACGCACCCCCGCTTCACGCGTATACTTTTGAATAATATGCCGCAACGCGTCATCCTCAAGTACAAATGATGCTTTTTTTAATCCATGCTCCTCCATGATTTTTGGCAGTAAAAACTTTTTTGCGATGTGAAATTTTTCATCCTCAATGTAGCTGGAAAATTCAATAACCTCCATGCGGTCGCGCAGAGGAGGTGGGATTGTATCCAGTACGTTTGCCGTTGTTATAAACATAACTCCTGAGAGATCAAACGGCTCTTCAATGTAGTGGTCGGAAAAATCTTTATTCTGTTCCGGATCCAGCGCTTCTAAAAGTGCGGATGACGGATCACCGCGAAAGTCGGTTCCTATTTTATCAATTTCATCCAGCATAAACACCGGGTTTTTGGTTCCAGCTTTTTTGATGCCCTGGATAATCCTCCCCGGCAACGCCCCAACGTAGGTGCGGCGGTGTCCGCGTATTTCCGCTTCATCCCTGATACCGCCAACCGATACGCGCACAAACTCCCGTCCCAAACTTTCAGCAATGGATTTGCCGATAGATGTTTTACCGGTTCCGGGAGGCCCCGCAAAGCATAGAATAGGTCCCCGAATTTTACCGGAAAGTTTCTGCACTGCGAGATACTCTAAAATGCGCTCCTTGACTTTACCAAGTCCGTAGTGCTGTTCATCCAGGGTCTTTTCGGCTTTTTTCACATCTATCTTTATCTTGCTTTGCTTATTCCATGGCAGATCAGTGAGCCACTCCAGATAGGTGCGTATGTAAGAAGTCTCGGGAGAAAATGGCGGCATTTTTTTCAGCCGATCAAATTCTTTGCGCGCTCGCTCTTGTATTTTTTTCGGCATGCCAACCTCTTCTATCTTTTTTGCGATATCGGAAAATTCTCCCTCCTCTTCAGATATGCCCAGTTCTTTTTCAATAGCACGCATTTGCTCGCGCAGAAACACCTCTTTTTGCATTTTACCAAGAGATTTTTGAGTTTCCGATTGCAGCTTACGCTCAACTTTGGATATTTCTATTTCTTCAGCGAGAAACTTGCTTAGTTTTTTCAGGCGGTCCGACGTATGTGATGCCTCTAAAAGCTCCTGTCGCTGAGAAACGTCAAAATCCAAATTTGCCACCATAAGGTCGGTTAGACGTTCCGGGTCGTTGCCTTGAGAAAAAATTTCAATGAGTACGTCTACCGGCACGGTCCGGCCAAGAGATATCACTTGTTTGAATTGGTTGATAATAGTGCGCACAAGCGCCTCCAAATACGGGGTGCGCTCCGTCATAACCACGAGCGGTTCAATATGCGCAACTTGATAGGTCGCAATATTTTCTAAATTAATAATACGCACGCGGGCAATGCCATCGGCTATGAGCTGTGCCGCACCTCCGGCAGAACGCATAACCTGGGTAATACGCGCAACCGTGCCAACGGCATAAATATCGTCCCTGGATGGATTATTGATCTCTATCCTCTTTTGGCAGGAGAAGAGGATGATGCGATCTTGCTTCAATGATGCTTCAAGCGCGGCAAGTGACTTTGGACGCTCTACCGCGATAGGAACCACTTCATGCGGAAATACCACCGTATCCCGTAAAGGGATAAAAGGCAGGTGTTTTTTTATGGTAATTTTATTCTGTTTTTTCTCAACATCCGTTCGGATGAGTTCTTCGGGCATACTAAAAAATTACTACTACATTGTTCACCAGCGTAACACGATTATTGAGAGAAGTCCATCTTACTACCACTAGCGACGTATCGGCATGACCAGATAGAGATAGGGTTGTTTGGGGGTGTCCGCCGGCTCAAAGATACATGGTGTCGTGCTGTCGGCGATTTTCAGCATAACTTTTCCGGCGTGCAGCGCATTAAGCCCCTCAATAACATACCGGTGATTAAGCGTCGTGGTAATATCAGGCCCTTGTATATCTCCCTCAAGCGTAACCGCATTCTCCCCGAATTGTGTTGATGATGCAGATAGCGTAAGTTGCTGTTGAGCAGTGTTGCTAGTAAAGACAACATCGCATACGCCTGCTTTTGAGAAGAGGCTTGCACTTTTCACGAGGCGCGATAGCGTTGCGGTTGCCACAATTGCCGTAGTTGTGGTATTTTGCGGAATAATCTGCCGGTATTCGGGGTAGACACCATCAATCAAACGAGAAATAATCTCTATGGTATCAAGCGTAAAAAGTATTTGTCCTTCTTGTATGTAGAGTGTGAGCCGTTCATCTTCATTTTCAAATGTATACAATATGCGCAAGAGCTCCTGCAGGGTGCGTAAGGGAATGATGGTTGAAAAATCGTTTTCTGGACCGCTATGTGTTAAAATTTTTCTCTCGCCCAACCGATAACTATCCGTACCAACAAGTGTAAGAATTTTATCTTTCACCTCGTAAGACAAAGACGCGCCACTAATCTCCTGGCGAGATTCGTGCGGTGATATAGTAAAAAGAACTTGCTCAAGCGCGTCACGGAACTGAATCGCGCCGCATGTAAGTGGATTTATTTTATCTGTGTTGGGAAGTGGGGGAAATTCGGCTGCGGGAACGCCGCGTATTTTTGTGTAGTAGTTCGCACAACGCACCTCAAGTACATCTTCTTTTAGTTCAAGGTCAACCTTTTCGTTCGGGAGTAGGTTAACATATTCAGTTAAGAGTCGCGCATCAAACGTATACGCCCCTTCCTTTTCCACTTTACCTCGAATAGTTGATCGCACGCCCATTTCAAGATTATTACTAATGCACTCTATCACACCTTTATCGGTCGCGCGTAAGAGAATGTTTTGTAGGATGGGAAGGTTTGTGGACTTGTGCGGTATTCTCCCCGCAACATGTAATCCTTTTTTAAGGTTGTCCTGAAGGCATTGAAATCTCATACACACGCGGAGGTAGTATTAAAGAGTATAAAATACTATATTAAATCAATAATAGTAATAAGGGCTGTGTAAACTGTGGGAAAGGAGAAATACAGCAGTTGCAATAGGCGCTCAAACTATAAGAAAGTGTGGATGAGTATCAACAAGTGTTCAACAATGTAAAGTGTGTAGATACAGTAGAGTGTATAACTCACGAATTGTACACCTATAAGCAGCACGTCTATCCACAGTAAAATGCCGTATAAGTACCACCTTCCACACAATACATACACCGTACATTTCTCATACCTCGCTATACAGCCGTTGCCGTATGAGGTCCACGTTCTGCCGTAATCCGGAATCGGACTCAATCGCCGTATGAATCTTTGTATATGCGTGCATGGCAGTGGTGTGGTCACGATTACCTAACTCCTGTCCTATATTCGGATAGGATGAAGAAAGCTCTTCTCTCATGAGGTACATAGCGATTTGTCGGGGAAGCACCAATTCCTTTTTTCTACTTTTCCCAACCAGATCGTCAACCGTAATATGGAAAAAATCTGCAATATGGTCCACAAGCTCCTGTGAAGAGAGCGAAGCGCGTCGTCGCGCGTACGTTGAAGAGTTAAGAACCTCTTTAATTGTTTGTGAGGTTGGCGGAATTTGATGAAATTGATGGTGCGCAACAATACGATTAAGCGCACCTTCCAATTCTCGGACATTGTTGTGCACATTTTCTGCAATCAACGCAAGCATCTCAGGCGCGAGATCGTAGAGCCGTTCTTTGCACTTGGCTTCCAAAATAGCAACGCGCGTTTCAAAGTCGGGTTGGGATATGTCAGCAATCATTCCCCATTCAAAACGTGACTGCAGACGCTTTTCGAGCGATGGTATGGCATTTGGCGGTCGATCAGAGCTTAATACTACTTGACAGTTGTTTTGATGAAGTGTATTAAAGGTATGAAAAAGTGCTTCTTGAGTTCCTTCTTTTCCCGCAATAAACTGGATGTCATCTATAAGGAGCAGATCAACCATACGATACGTATCGTTGAATTGTTTTGCCTGCCCGTTTTTTACTGCTTGAATATAATCGTTGGTGAATTTTTCCGCACTCGCGTAGAGAATTTTGATGGATGGTTTTTGCGCGAGGATGTGATGACCGACCGCCTGTAACAAATGCGTTTTTCCAAGGCCGACACCGCCATAAATAAAAAGTGGATTGTAGACTGTACCCGGTCGCTCAGCAACCGCTTTTGCCGCCGCGTGCGCGAGTTCATTACCCTTTCCAACGATAAAACTTTCAAATTGATAACGGTCGTTCAAACCATACTTATTGACCGAACGGGGAAGTGGATTGTTCGTCAAAAAATTGTGTGCAGCCGGTTCTTTTACTGACACCCCGCCCCCCGGAACCGTTTCCAACAACGCGCTGTTTGTTTTCGCCGCACGCGCCTCCGGCTGTTGTCCGGTATTTACTTTATACTCCACGCCAATGACGGCGTTATCCGTGCTGTTCTTCAGCGCATGCAGTATGGCTGTGTGGTATTTTTTCTCCAGCCACACCTTGGTAAAGGTATTGGGAACGCATATCACCACCATCCCCTCCGCAAGCGCGCTAATGAAGGTGTTTTTAAACCAGGTAGTAAAATTTGCTTTACTGATGAGGAGTTCAAGCTCTCCTAAAGCGGACTGCCAAAGTTCTTCGTTGGTCATAGGGATTGATGCGAGTAAAAAGTTACTAAAAAAAGATCAGGTGGCAGAAATGCATCAATATTTACAGGAAAAGTGCTGGGAGTATAGCACACTTTTGCACAAGCGCAAATGAGTGGCACGGTAAAAAGTTTATAAGGTGTGCATAAGGTGTGGAAAAAACTTGATGCGTACAACTAATACAACCAAGTGGAAAAATAATGACCTGACCTCATTGTTGACATAAAAGGTTTTTTTCTGTACGCTACATCTTGTATATTAGCTCACTCAATTTATGCCAAAAAGAACACTCCAATCAAAAAGCGTTAAGAGAAACAAACGCAAGCATGGTTTTAGAAAGCGCATGTCCACTACCAGCGGTAGAAATACCATCAAGCGACGCAAGGCAAAGGGAAGAAAAAAGATCTCCTTATAACGAGTTCTACGTATGCTGGCACAACTGAATCGCATACGGAAAACTCGAGAGTATGAAAAGGTTTTTGCAAAAACAGGCAAACCTTTTTTTGCACCGGAGTTCTTCATTAAAGTTTGTCCCAACAACCTTATACAGAGCAGATTCGGCTTTGTTGTCGGTGAAAAAGTTTCAAAAGACGCGGTAGTCCGCAACCGCGTCAAACGCCGTCTGCGCGCCATCGTGCGCAAGCATCTTGCGGATATTCGCAAGGGGTTTGATGTGGTGGTCGTGACGCGCAAGCCGAGCTCAATCACGACATCAAAAGACCTTGAGCGGATACTGGGCGACTTATTAGCGAAAGCAAATCTTCTTATATGAAGCACGCTTCGTTCATAAAAAAAGCATACGCATTTTCCTCAAAAGCATGTGGCTGTGTATTGGCGGTGTGCATTACCGTGTACCAAAAAACCATCTCGCCGGATCACAGCATGTTCTTGCGTCCTTTCTACCCCCATGGTTGCTGCAAATTTTACCCCTCGTGCTCGGAGTATACCCGCCAGGCGGTGGTTAAACATGGCGTTTTCAAAGGCACGCGTCTTTTTTTTGGTCGCTTACGCAAATGCCACCCATGGGCCGAAGGCGGCATTGATCTAATTCCGTAAAATTTCTTGGTTTCTCTCGCAGAATATGATCCAATTTTTCCATACACTCCTCTATCAACCTATATTCAATGTTTTGGTGTTGTTGTATCAATATATTCCGGGACATGATCTGGCAATCGCAATTATTGTACTGACGTTCATTATCAAAATTGTCCTTTATCCCCTGTCCGCCAAAGCACTCAAGTCGCAAAAAGCGATGCAGGAGTTGCAGCCAAAACTGGAGGAGCTCAAAGTAAAATATAAAAATCAAAAAGAGGTACAGGCACAGAAAATGATGGAGTTCTATAAGGAAGAAAAGGTAAATCCGGCCGCGTCGTGCCTGCCATTGCTCATCCAATTTCCCATTCTGCTCGCTGTATTTCAGGTGTTCAACAATGGCTTGCGCAATCAAGACGGCTTGCTTGATGATTTATATGGTTTTGTGGCGAATCCGGGACATCTGGAAACCGTCTCGCGCATTTTTGGTGATATGGCAGTACCAAGCGTGGTGTTGGCGGTATTGGCTGGTGCCGCACAGTTCTGGCAGGCAAAAATGATACAGGTAAAAAAACCGCCCAAAGAGGCGGGTGTCGGTGCAAGGGATGAGAGTATGGCCGCAGCTATGAACAAGCAAATACTCTATATGATGCCGGTGTTGACCGTTATTTTTGGTTTGCAGTTTCCTGGCGGCTTGTCTTTGTACTGGCTGACTACTACGCTTTTGACCATTGGCCAGCAAGTCATTACACTTAAAAAGAAGGAAAACACTGCCGAATCCACTGCTTGACCTCTCACATTCTTTCCTGCCTTCCTGCAAGCTACAACCTACAAGTTATAAGCGATCTCTTATGGATCTCACCAACAAACAACTCATACATCTACCCGTGGTAACTAAAAGTGGGCAGTCGCTTGGTAAAGTCATGCGCTTTGCGGTGAATGCAGAAACACAAGAAGTGACACGGTATTTTGTAAAGAGCAGTGTACTCATTCCTGATTTGTTTGAAAATGAACTGGTGATTCATCGCCGCCAAGTATTCTCTTTAACTGAAAAAGAAATGATAGTAGAAGATGCGGCGGTTCAAGAACAGGTGCCACAAAAAGTGCAATTTCCTTTTGTAGTGCGTAATTTGCGCACCAAAAATGCTGCATTTAGTATAGGTAAGGAAATGTAAACACCTAACAACCTGCAAACAAAAATCCGCTATTTTTGGCGGATTTTATTTCTCTAATCATAAACTTACGCGCGGGAGTCATAAAAGTTTTTCTTCCAATAAAATCGCTCCAGTATGATATTTGCCACTTCCATGTTATGTAAATTTCAAAACTCATTTTTCTAAAACAATCTTCCCTTACCAACGATAACTTTGAGTTTTTGCGGCGCGACTTCTATGGTAACTGGTGTTTCCAACATCGGCTGGCCATCCACTATCACCGGAATAGACTTATCCGGTTCCGTGCTTTCTATGCGAACTTTTTTTATAGGAAATATACTGTCGATGCGGTCTATTTTTGGGGATCGCTCTTTGCCGAAAGTTTTAAGAATATTATTGGTTAGTGAAAAGCCCAACGGTTCAATAGTTGCTTCCAAAATGCCATCCTGGGGATTAAAAAAATGCCGGTATGCGGGAGGCGTATCATCCGGCATTTCCCGAAAATTATACACACTGGTTTGACTCTTTTTTTTCACCGGTTGTACGGTGAAATTACCGTCGCACGTTATTTTTATAGCATCCGATAACACCGATGCAGAGGTGAGGAAGTACGTGTTGTTGATCTTCCCTAAGTCAATATACTCAATCTTACGCGCGGAAAGTACGTCGCACGCCGCTTCGTTTTTTGGTATGCCGAGTATGTTCGCAAGGGACTGATTATCACCCAAAGGAATGATGCCGAGTGCGGCATCGGTTCCTACCAAGCTTGTTATAATGCTGTGGATTAAACTGTCTCCACCGACCGCTACGACCGTTTTTACACCTCGACGGATAGCATCGCGGACAATAATTTTAGGGTTCGTTAATATGGTAGATCGTGCAATACGCCCGTTAATTCCCAAGTCGGTAAGTCGGTGCTCAATACGCACGATAGTTTTTTCGTGTTTTTTGTCGCCGACCAAAGCATCGTAGAGGTACAGGTACATACAAAATATACAGTTTTAGTTGTCCTCTGTCGCTTCTTCTTTTTTGGCGTTCTTGTAAGAACTTGTCTGTACAGGCTGTTTTGATGACCCTCCCATAGCGCATTTTCCGTTGAATACTGCTCCAGGGGTCATGGAAACGCTTTTTGCCGTTATATCACCATCAATCAGTGCGGTTTCCGTGAGATCAAGGCGTTCAGAAACAGAGATGTTTCCATGTACCGTTCCGGCAATCATGGCACTTGCTGCGCTAATATTAGCATTAATTGTAGCCCTCGTACCAATTCGAACTTCCCCGTCGGTTTTCAGCGATCCTGAAACCTCTCCTTCAACCACAATATTTCCCTTACCCACAAAATCACCCTCAACTTTAACCGTAGAGCCGATGATCGTTTCGGTGTCTGCTGAAGGTGGAATGTCTGAGTTTTTAAACATAGTTCAAATACTATTAAATAAATGACGTTCAGGAGTGGACGTGTGAGTAATTTTAGATCATTGAGAGCTTATTGTCAAAGTGGATTTTATCTTTTATACTACCAGAGCCATGTAGATATATATGCATTCTAAATAAGCCGCAAAGTTACTTAGAATACAATGACCTCATGTGGTAGTACCGGAAAGTTTGTAAGATAAAGATTGTACATTTTACGACACATAAATAATTAAATTGTTCCACGTGGAACAATTTAATTATTTTCTCCGTGATACTATCTTCGCCTATCTTCTCGCCGGAACCCTTGCCCCTGTAGTTCAACGGATAGAACGAGGGACTCCTAAGCCCTAAATAGAGGTTCAATTCCTCTCGGGGGCACGGGTATCGGCAAGGTGTCGTACGTTACTTGTAAAATATAATATAGTACAACATGGGCCTGTAGCTCAGCTGGCTAGAGCGCTGCATTCGCATTGCAGAGGTCAGGAGTTCGAATCTCCTCAGGTCCACCAACTTCAATAGATTCAGTATAATTACTGTATAATCATGAATATATCTGGGCCGTTGGCGCAGCTGGTAGCGCGCTTCCATGGCATGGAAGAGGTCACCGGTTCGATCCCGGTACGGTCCACCAAAATACCATAAAATAATATTTATATGCATTTCGAGGATAAATTCAAAATTAAGCTAAATCAGAACCTATGGGTTTTAGTGGCTGGTTTCTTGAGTTTAGGATTTTCGGAATATTATGACTTGGAGAAATTAAGATTCTTATCTTTGGTGTTCAGCATATTTGCTCTGATTTCTGTCGTCGTAACTCTACTCTTTTATACAATTTGATATTGCAAGAATAAGCTTGAAAAATAGTGGCTTGGTGCATCAGAAGTTCCGTTCAAAAAAGGTTCGCGCAAATGCTAAAATAATACCACCAAATCATATGGTTAACGGACAAAAAAAGCTATTATTGCTCTCATTATACTTTTTGTGATATATTTTTTGTACGTTTTTGTTACTAAAATGTACTACTGCGGAAACGCGCCTTTCTATATCCCTAACACATATGATTGTGTATAAACTTGTCTATTCCGCCCAGGTTACTGGGCGGAGATTCATCTTTATTTTGTTTCAACTAACACGAATGTGATCAACTAAATTAGTGTTGGTAAATCATACACATAAAAAATGTTCCATGTGGAACATTTTTTTATCAATGTGAATCATAAATGTGTAAAACATGTGTACAACTTATTTTAAAAATTAATTATTAACTAATATTAGCCAGTATTATTTTATCTAGCTATAGGGATTTGTGGATAGGTATAATAGTGTACTTTATATTCTTGAATTGACTATATGCAATTGTTCCACGTGGAACAATTGAGATAGAGCAATAGTTCTTTTTGCGCATAGCGATAAAAATAAAATTAAAGTGTAAGGAAGATGAAATAAATTTAGATTTTGTCACATATTATAATATATGCCATTTTCAAATTTTTCCACGTGGAAAAATTTTAGTTCTAGTGTGTCGTAAAATTAACTATAGCGGTGTATAACTCTTGTACATTGACGTAACTTATGAGGTTGTTTATACTTGATGAGGCGCAAAAATGTTACTTTAACTCCCTAAATCATTCCTATGTCAGAAATTACTCTTACCGATCAAAATTTTGCTTCCGAAGTTTTACAGTCAAAAGAGCCAATATTAGTTGATTTTTGGGCTCCATGGTGCGGACCTTGTCGCATTCTTGGTCCCGTAATTGAGGAAATAGCTCAAGAAACACAAAACAAGGGAATAAAAGTAGGCAAGCTGAATGTGGATGAAAATCCGAACATAGCAGGAAACTACAATGTCATGAGCATACCAACAACCATGGTGTTTAAGGGTGGAAAACCCGTGGAACAGTTTGTAGGTGTCCAGCCGAAACAGGTTTTGGTAAAAGCTCTTGAAAAGGCAAAATAATTTCAAAAAATATCTCAAGACTTTCTGGAAAATCATTATTTGCCGCAATTCCTTTTCAGAAAGTTTCTCAAATTAACTCATTGCCCTGTGGTTTCTGCCGCAGGATTGTTGATTGAGGAAGTTTACGTTAGAATGCGGCTAGAGCGTGTATGTATAAAATACTTGGATTTCATTACGAACAAGCGTGTTATAACAATGGTTTTACCCGTGTTGCCGGAGTTGATGAGGCGGGGCGTGGGGCGTGGGCGGGTCCGTTAGTTGCCGCCGCGGTTATTTTTCCCCGAAAGTTTATAAACGGAAAAGAAAAAATTGATCCATTAGCGGAAATTCGTGATTCAAAAAAACTTACGGCAAAAAAAAGAGAACGGCTTTACGATGTTATTACCACCTATGCGCTTTTTTACGCCATTGCTGAAGTCAGTCGCGAGTGTATTGATGCGCGAGGCATTCAATGGGCAAATCTACATGCTCTTACACAAGCCGCGTGTAATCTTGCGCAACAGCCGGATTATGTATTGAGCGATGGCTACCTTAAACCCAAGGGCTTTGTTGGCAAGGCGATTGTGCGGGGAGATGGGAAGATACTCTCTATTGCTGCCGCCTCCATTTTGGCTAAAGTAACGCGAGATCGCATCATGTCCGCATACGACACCGTATATCCTACCTATGGATTTGCGCGCCATAAAGGGTATGGTACCAAGCAACATCATGAAGCGTTGCTCGTGCATGGGTCATGCGAGCTACATCGTACCAGTTTTGCACCAATACACGCGTTAAGTAAGCGGTTGCCGTAGGGAGAAAAACAACGTATACTGGTAGTAGTATGCACGCACACAAAGGAAATAACTTACTGAATGCGAAAGAAATTTTAGCTGAAGTTGGCGTACGTAAAGATATGCACGTTGCGGATCTCGGTTGCGGCGGATCCGGACACTTTGTAATTCCTGCGGCAAAAATGGTTGGTGAGCATGGTGTGGTGTATGCCGTGGATATCCTTCAAAAAGCCCTGGAAAGCGTTCAAGGAAAGGCGCGCGGTGAGCGTTTGGGACAGTTGCATACGATTTGGGCGGATATAGAATCGTTTGGCGCAACACCCATTGCGGAAAAATCTCTTGACCAAGCTTACCTCATTAATGTACTTTTTCAATCAATAAACTACGCTGCAATTATTGGTGAAGCATATTTATTGTTGCAAAAAGGCGGATTGTTACTGGTGATAGACTGGGATAGCACCCCATCTCCTTTCGGACCGACGTCAGACCAACAGGTACGGCAACAAGACGTTGAAGACCGTGCCATGGCTACCGGTTTTGTGCTACGGAAAAGATTTAAACCCGGCAAATATCATTTTGGTCTTATTTTCATTAAGAAATAGCATATGCGCATCATGGAAAATATTTTTTCTCCCTCATATTGGTTTACCCTTCGTCAGATTCCTTTAAGTCCCGAAGGGTTACACATACTGACAGGTTTTTTCGCTGGTTTGGTTGTTGCCGGTTTTGTACTGCGACTTATGCCGCAATTACTGAAGGGGAAGGATGTTCTTTTTTACCGGATAACGGCGAAATTTTCATCCTGTTTTGTGACCATCGGCATCATAGGACTATTATTTACTTTCTTTGCCAGAGAGGCAACAAGGGTATTGGGAGCGCGTTTCTGGTTTGTATTCCTCGGCATATTGTTGGTTGCTTGGATCGGGTATATTTTCAACTTTGCCGCGCGCGTGGTGCCAAAGCGAAGAAAAAAAATAAGCGAATATGAGCAAAAAAAACGCTATCTTCCCTCGTAAACATGGGAATATTGCAGTACATTTTCAATCAGAGAACTCCGGAGGAAAAAAATACTCATGGTGCCGTTACCAACACGACGCCGCATTTGCTTTTAGGGAGAACGGGGGAGGAGATTGCCGCTGTTTATTTGACAAATAAAGGCTATCGTATTATAGAAATGAACTGGAAAACGGGAGTGGGTGAAATTGATATCATTGCACAAAAAGATGCTATGAGAGTTTGTGTAGAAGTTAAAACTAGGAAAACAAAGGATTTCGGATATCCGGAAGAATCAGTAACCGCTAAGAAGAGAGAAAAATTACGTAAACTTGCTGAAATTTATCAAAGGTTGCACCGTTTGAAAAAATTTCCAAGAATTGACGTTGTCAGCATTATATATAGCACATATGGTGAGCATCAGGTTACCCACTTTAAAGATATTGGCTGGCAATAACCGCGTGAGCCGCATGTGTACACTTCCGCACGTATCATAACTATTGAGTCAAAGAAAATTATCCATAAGAAAACTGTATTTCCTGGAGTATTGCGGCCAGATTGCCTCGCTTGACAATCGGCGAGCGTTGCGGTAGGTTTTACCCACTATGACACATCGATTTTTTTCTCAATCCAACACGGGCATGCTCCTTACAGGGAGTTTTTTTATCTTCTTTTTTGTGGTGCTCGGCATATTGAGCGTAGATAACGCGGCTTATGCGGCAACGGAAGTTTCTGCGCATGTTGCAACGCAATTACTTACACTACTCGCTCCCGAACAAGACGTTGTTTTGTATACCGCATCGTTTCTCATAACCGGTACCGCACCGCCTTCCGCCACGGTTGAAGTATATATTGATGGGACTCTTGACGGACAAGCAACGGTGGTTGGACGGGGAAACAAAGCCTACTATACCTACGAGTTGGCGCAAGGTGTTGAGAGCGGCGCACACACACTGTCGGTAAGCATACCGGGGATCGTCGTGTATCGTATTGATCAAAAATTTACAATCCAATCGGCGGTAGCGGTGCCACTCATCCGCACCCCGGGACCGGGACTACTTCCGGATCCGGAGCCGGTAGTTTCCGGCATTGTGTCGTCGTATACCCGCGTGCGTCTGCTGGTAGACAACCGGGTTCTGCAAGAAATAGCAGCCGAACCATCAGCACAAGCGTTAACCTCATTCGTTTTTGATAGAACACCCCCATTGCGTGTTGGCAAGCATACGATAGTTGCACAGGCGTTTCTTGACGCGGAACGAGCGAGTGATTTGAGCAAAGAAGTTCAGATCGAAGTTGTACCCTACTATCCCGCTCCAACACTACTGACCCCGGTTGTCAACACACAAACAACAATACAGCGTCCATGGTTGCAAGGGCTGGCGTTCAATGATGCGCGGGTCTACTTGGCGGTTGATGGAAAGTATCTTGGCGAATATGCGGTGGTGAATAGCGTTTCAGGCACCGCACACTTTTCCGTGCAGATGCCATACGCGCTTGCTCCGGGAGAACATATTTTGACCGCTCGTGCAAAAAATGCGAAAGGAAGTCTCATAAGCCCTACCTCTCGCCATACATTCACTATTGCACAGCCCCAAATTACAATCGGTGCGACTGAAACATCTCTGCCAACAACAACTCTAACGAAAAAAACTTCTCTGCAGCAACAAGAGCAGAACGCAAGTCCAGAAACTGCTTCAACATTGGCAGGGACGGATCCTGCCAAGGATCCTATTGCAACCTCAACCGCGGGTAGACTTGAGGAAAGTGCGCCACGCAAGTACAAGGGTATGGGATGGTGGATCATTCTTGCCGGTGTGGTGTTGCTGTTATGGATTTGGTTTGGAGGATCATCATCCAATACTGATGGTACGGCAGAAGACGTATCATCTGACGATACAACATCCTAAGCACAAATCCACTTGCATTGGAGGGCGTATATTATAGATTCACCAGAACGACTCTCTTTTGATGTAGTTCTTTTACCGGATCAGTAGATGACTTTGAAGGTCGTTATGGCAAATACGGCGCTATATTCCCGCTATCCAAAAGGAAGGATACGCTTGAGCTCCGTGATTGAAGGTATGGGCATACCGCACCTTACCATTTTTATGGGCTGCATCTCTGCAAAGGACTTACCACTCCTTGAAAAGGAGCTGCTTACCATAAGCAGGCGGCATATTGCGCTACCCTCTGCGCAAATGCGACGTATGCGGACACACTATCAAACGGAGAAAAAGTTTCCGGTGTACGGGTAAAAATAACATCCGAGTTGCAACGAGTGCATGAAGACGTGGTGAATCGCTTTGCACCAATGTGTTACGACGAACACGCAACACTGGATACGCCCTACCCCCTCACCTGATCTGGAAGATATGACACTCCACTGGATCAACCGTTACGACCCATCTGCTACTCGCAAATTTTTTCCCGCGCATCACCACAGGGTTTGGCGAACACGAAGCAGGAGATATTTCTCTGCACACATGGTTTTTTGCACGGCACATCGCCGTGTGCCACTTGGAAAATTTCTGCACCTACAGAAAAAAACTACTTGAGGTACGCGTGAAGTCCTAAACAGTGTCACGCCCTTTCTGCAATGCGCATGACGCATTACTTTTTTATAGTGGCATGTGAGGTAAGCACTATCATAAAGGCATGGGATGTAGGCAACCTTTCAATATTTTTACCAAGGCATTGCAATTTTTTAAAAAGGATGCTACAATCAGTCATACTAGGATCATAATTGTGATGCTAGTTTTTTTGTGGGGAATGCATAACCCGATCATTCCCTAGAGTATATTCAATATTCTCCTATCTCTCTATGACCTCACCCATTGCAACCGCTATCCAGCAGATTTGCCATGAAAAAGGCATTTCCAAAGAAGCGGTCATTGAAACTATTGAGTCGGCGCTCGCCGCCGCCTTTCGCAAGGATTTTGGCAACAAGATGCAGAACATCAAAGTCCAGTTTGATATTGAAACGGGCCAGTCCCGGGTGTTTGATGTGAAAATGGTAGTAGAGGATCTTCCCGCAGAGGAGCGAGAGTTGTGGCTGAAAGGCGAATGGCCGCCGAAGTCGGAGGAAGAAAATGCCAGAGAACAAAAACCCGAGGGAAAAAGCAAAGAGGCAAAAATGGAGGACAGGAAAGCAAAGGAAAGCGATAAGCATGGTGTGACCGAAGGAGAAGAGGAAGAAGAAAAGCGTTTCAACCCAAAAACTGAAGTGCAAATCACTGATGCGCAAGAGCAGCAAAAAGGCATCGCGCTTGGCGAAGAATTGGTTATGGAGCTTGATGTACCATCTACCTACGGTCGTATGGCGGCACAGACGGCAAAACAAGTTATTATTCAAAAAATTCGCGAAGCGGAGCGCGTCATGATTTATGAAGACTTTAAGGATAAGGAGCATACGCTGATTACGGGGGTCGTGCATCGGCGTGATGCGCGGGGTGTATTAATTGATCTGGGACGCGCGAATGGCGTGCTACCGTATGATCACCAAATTCCCGGAGAGCGCTACAATCAAGGATCGCGCATCAAGGCGTATGTGACGGCAATTGAAATGACGCCAAAAGGTCCGCAAATATTACTTTCTCGCACCAACACGGAAATAGTGCGGGAATTATTCGCGACTGAAATACCGGAAGTAGGCAGCGAGGCGATTCTCATTCGCGCAATTGCGCGCGAACCCGGGGCACGATCCAAAGTTGCGGTTGAATCCACACAGGACTCCATTGACCCCATAGGCTCCTGCGTAGGGCAGCGTGGCAGCCGTATCCAAACCATCATTTCCGAATTGGGTGGCGAAAAGATTGATATCATTGAATATAACGAAAGTCCGACTACGTATATCGCTAACGCGCTTTCCCCCGCAAAGACCATACGGGTTGAGGTGGATGCAGCGTACAAAATTGCAAAAGTAACGGTCAAGGAAGATCAGCTCTCACTGGCAATTGGTCGTGAAGGACAAAACGTGCGGCTTGCCGCGCAGCTTACGGGTTGGAAGATTGATATTGTTGGAGAAGATGGTGCAATGACGGAAGAAGTTGCTTCAGCCGATGAACAAACAACGCCGACATCTTCAGAAGAAAAAAATACACAACCCGATCAGGTTGAAAAAGAAATAACGGAAAACGATAAAGAACTATCTGCTGACGCATCTCAACAAAAAAAGAAAAAGAAAAAAGACGCAAAAGCGTAATTTCCCCCTAACGTTTAGTTGCTTATGCATTAATGCTTTTTTGTATGTCATTCTACATTATTTTTACACTCATTGCTTCGCTACTGGCTATTGTTTATGGTGTGGTACTCGCGCGTGCTATTTTGAAAAAACCGGCGGGGTCAGAACGTATGCAGGAAATCGCACATGCCATACAAATTGGCGCCGCAGCCTATCTCAACCGACAGTATAAAACCATAGGTGTAGTGGCGGTGGTATTGTTTTTGGTTTTAGGATTCTTTCTCAATTGGATGACCGCTGTAGCATTTGTAGTCGGCGCGGTTCTTTCAGGAGCGGCGGGCTACATTGGCATGTTCGTTTCGGTACGCGCAAATGTACGCACAGCCGAACAGGCGCGCAATGGACTTGCCGCGGCATTTGACGTGGCGACGAAGGGAGGCGCGGTTACAGGGCTTCTAGTCGTCGGTTTGGGACTTTTGGGAGTTTCCGGATTTTTTGCGCTGACGCATGACCCCAAAGCTTTAATTGGTTTGGGATTCGGAGGATCACTCATATCCATTTTTGCGCGCTTGGGCGGCGGAATTTTTACCAAGGCCGCAGACGTTGGTGCTGACTTGGTAGGGAAGGTTGAGGCGGGTATTCCCGAAGATGATCCGCGCAATCCTGCCGTGATTGCCGATAACGTTGGCGATAATGTGGGCGATTGCGCTGGTATGGCGGCGGATCTGTTTGAAACGTATGCGGTTACTTCTATCGCGACCATGTTATTGGGGTCTCTTGTTTTTCAGGGAAATGAAAATGCCATTCTGTATCCGTTGGTATTGGGCGGTGTTTCCATCATCGCGTCAATTATTGGCACTTTTTTTATAAAAATAGGCGCATCCGGCAACATCATGGGAGGCTTATACAAAGGACTAATTGCGAGCGGCATTATTTCGGCGGTGCTCTTTTGGCCGGTAACCAAGCGGATGTTTCCGGAAGATTTATATGATTTTTCTACCGTGGAACTGTATGCGGCGGCACTTGTAGGTCTCGTGATCACCGCTCTGCTCGTGGTGCTGACCGAATATTATACTTCAACAAAATATAAGCCGGTGCGCTCAATCGCCGAGGCCTCAACAACGGGACATGGTACCAACATTATTACCGGACTCGGCGTTAGCATGAAAGCAACCGTTTTGCCGGTTGTCGTGATTGCGGCGGGAATCTGGACAAGTTTTTATTTTGCGGGTATGTATGGCATTGCCATCGCTGCGATGAGCATGCTCTCCATGGCAGGGATTATTGTGGCAATTGACGCTTATGGTCCCATTACCGACAACGCTGGCGGTATCGCCGAAATGGCGGAATTACCCGAGGAAGTACGTGCGGTAACCGACCCTCTGGATGCTGTGGGGAACACCACAAAAGCTATAACCAAGGGCTACGCCATAGGATCGGCGGGACTTGCAACCCTCGTGTTGTTTGGATCGTATACCCAGGAGTTTATTGATTTGGGCAAGCAGTTGACCTTTCAATTGAGCGATCCGAAAGTTATTATCGGTTTGTTCATCGGCGGTATGTTGCCGTATCTCTTTGGAGCGCTTGCAATGGAGGCGGTAGGAAAAACCGCAGGAAAGGTGGTGGATGAGGTGCGGCGGCAATTCAAGGAGAAGCCGGGCATCATGCAAGGAACGGAAAAACCCGATTACGCGCGGACAGTGGATATGGTGACTAAAGATGCTATTCAGCAGATGATTGTACCAGCACTCATTCCCGTACTTGCGCCCATAGCCATCCTCTTAATTTTTGGCAAGAGCGCGTCCATTGTTATTGGCGGTATGTTGATTGGGGCCATTCTTACAGGAATTTTTATTGCAATATCTATGACCTCGGGCGGCGGTGCGTGGGACAATGCGAAAAAATATATTGAGGAGGGAAATTTCGGCGGCAAAGGTTCTCCGGCGCATGCGGCGGCAGTAACGGGTGATACGGTGGGCGACCCTTACAAAGACACGGCAGGACCCGCGATCAATCCGATGATTAAAATTCTCAACATCATGGCATTGTTGATGGTGGCATTTTTGGTATAGAGCTTACAGGGTGTTCACCCCACGCTAGCTTATAGAAAAAACCCCGCAATCCGCCAGTAGGTGGAGTGGGGATTTTGTATGATCAAAGTGCATCACCATCTGACGGCTTTCATAGAATGATTATTTTTTTATTGTAGTGATATGGGGGTTTGATTGCCGATTTTTGATGTCCGGGTCATTCGTTCATTGCGTTCCGTTGTGTTGTTGACAAAACGGCAAGGGGGGAGGGGTATGATAAAGGGAGAATTATTTTTTAATCCATACTTTATGACTCCAAGAAAATCAGGAGAGATGCCGTCGCCTGAAGAACAGGCAGAGATATCAAAAGAGAGAATTTATCACGATGACCTGCTACTCAATGATGGGGAATATAAATCCCAATATCATGTTGACGAACATGGCAATGCTGTATTACGTCCTACGCCAAAACAGATTGAATCGATGAGAAAATTTGATTCTTGGAAAGAAAAGCCAAGAGAGTACGGAAAGACTTTTTATAAAGAGTTGGAAGGGGTGCAAGATTTTATGGATATAAATATAAGTATGGACAAACAAGAAGACCGAAGTTCTGGAATAAACGTTGCAGAGTCTAATCTTTATTCAAAAGAATTGTCTGTATCACTTTTCACTGATACCGAACAAGATGGTAAAATAAAGAACTACCAAGTATTTATGAGCGGCAATGATGAATATGCGTTTTTTTGTGCTTCAAATTTTAAGTTTTACGTTTTAGAATTTTAGCCGTAGTACTTCTCCGTATAAAACCGCAGGAGCTGCTCCACCTCTGGAATACAGGTGGGATCGCCTGTGCCGACTTTGGTTTTCTTCTGCACTTTTTCCAGCGTATCAGCTCCTTCCAATACCGCTTCTTCAATATCCTTGTTGGTAATATGCAGCACCTTATCAATGACTTTAGCACCTTCCACCACAATGCGCGTGTGCTGGTTCGTGTTTTTAAAATAGTCGTTGATGGCCATGCGCAGTGCTTTGTCGCCCAAGACCGAGCAATGGATTTTACGGGTGGGAAGCCCACCCAAGCGTTCTTGTATGTGCTGCGGACGTATCCCCATGGCTTCAGCAAGCGTCATCCCCTCGTTTTCCGATACCATGACCGACATGACGCTCGTTGCGGCAATGGCGGAGCCACAGCCAAACGTCTGCCACTTGCACTCTTTGATGCGCTCGGTTTTAGGATCCACCTTAATCCAGACTTTCATCATATCGCCACACGCGGGAGACCCCACAAAGCCCTTGCCGTCTGCCGGATACTCCTCGCCTTCGTTTAACATGAGTAAGTTGCGCGGATGGAAAAAGTGGTCTTTTACCTCTTTGGTGTAGACCCAGGTTTCACCGGTGTACGCATCGCGAATCTCGGTTTGCATACCGGAGACTTTTTTCTTTCCCTTGGTAGTTAGGTGATTTTGCATAATAATAGCACAGAAAGAATCAATAGGCAGACTTTGTAGATTCCGAGGACTTACGAAGTCAAAACATTGGATTTATCTTTGATGCACTTTCGGGTGATTGGCGTATTTCGGATCAAGGTGCAGATGCACGGGTGAGATGGCGCGCAGGCGTTCAACGATTGGCGGCATAATGTTGAGCACATAGTCTAAATCTTTTTTGGTTGTTGCGTGCCCCAGCGTAAAACGAATACTCCCGTGCGCAAATTCATACGGTAAACCCATGGCGGTAATGACGTGTGAGGGATCCAGCGTGGTGGATGTACACGCGGAACCCGTAGAGCAGGCAACACCTTTTGCATCCATATAGAGAAGGAATGCTTCACCCTCAATGTCCATAATGGTAACATTGACATTATTTGGGAGACGTTCAGTGGGGTGGCCGTTCAGGCGGGTTTTGGGAATGGTGGTGAGGATGCCCTGCATAAAATAGTCGCGCAGTTTCGTGAGCCGCTCATTTTCCCGTTCCCGATTATCTTGCGCGAGAAGCAATGCTTTTGCAAGCCCGACGATTAACGGAACGTTCTCGGTGCCGCTGCGCAAATTTTTTTCCTGCCCGCCGCCAAAGATAATTGACTGCAGTGCCACGCCTCTTCGCGCATAGAGCGCGCCAACGCCTTTGGGGCCGTAGAGTTTACTGCCATTGATGGTGAGTAAATCAACATGGAGTTTGCGCACATCCAAATCCAACGCCCCTGCCGCTTGGCACGCATCCGTGTGCATGAGCGCGCCATTTTTTTGTACGATTTTGCCTATAGCGTTAAGGGGATTGATGGTACCCACTTCGTTATTGGCATACATGACGGAAACGAGTATCGTATCATCGCGCAGCAACGCCTCTATGGTTTTTGGCTGTACCTGCCCAAGCGCATCCACCGGAGCGTAGCTGACCTCAAAGCCTTCTTTTTCCAATTGTTCAGCCGGATGCAGTACGGCGTGGTGCTCCACAGCCGAAACAATAATATGTTTGCCCTTTTTTTTATTGGCACGCGCAACGCCGAGGATTGCGAGATTATCGCTTTCGGTACCGGATCCGGTAAAGATGATTTCTTCGGGATTTGCGGCATGCACAATATCGGCAATGATTTTGCGTGTGGCATCCAGCGTTAATTTTGCCCGCAGCCCTTTTGCGTACAATCCTCCGGGATTTCCGTAGTTTTCCGTAAAGTAGGGCAACATGGCTTCTACGACCTGCGGATCGGTCGGCGTGGTTGCGGCGTGATCAAGATATATGTACTGCATATGCGATTGTTGGACTTCGCAAGTCCAACGGACTTACGAAGTCGGTAGATTGATGCTACGAACTACTTTTTATGA
Source organism: Parcubacteria group bacterium CG08_land_8_20_14_0_20_48_21 (assembly GCA_002774425.1). Lineage (GTDB taxonomy): Bacteria > Patescibacteriota > Patescibacteriia > UBA1544 > UBA1544 > UBA1544. Next base: position 41,036 of record PEYJ01000009.1, read on the forward strand.
TATCTGCAAGTGTCGTATCGCCCAGAAGATCACTGATGTTTGTTTTGAGTTTTTCCCACTCGCTCTTTGTGCCACAGATATGCTGTGTCGGACACGCTCGCCCATCACGAGTACAGGGTGCTATGGCAATTGGTCCGTCCAAAATCTCCACTATTTCTTTAAGGGTAATGGTGTTGGATTTTCGCGCAAGCGCGTAACCGCCGCCAAGACCTTCTTTGCTCACGACAAGCCGCGCTTGTTTCAAATGGCGCACGATCTGGGCGAGAAAAGAGTAAGGCAGTCTCTTGTGCTTGGAGATGGCGCGCAATGACAGCGGGCTTCCCTTGGCGTTTTCCGCAAGTGCTGTCATAAGCACCACCCCATAATCAGCTTTTGTTGATATACCAAAACTCATACGTATATGTAATGAGTTTAGCATAAAAAAAATAAAGGTCAAGACTAACGAACCACGTGCTTTTCTATGCTATACAGTATGTGCAAGTGTTTCTTTTACAATACTTACCACCTCGTCTAGCGTAAGCCGTGTTGGGGGAATGGTGCCGGGATTAACGCCACCATTCTGTATCGTATTTGCCGCGATGTCGTAAAACCACTCTGGCACTTCCGCAATTCTTCCGGCAGCAATAAGCCTATCATCCGACGGCAAGATAGCATTGCCTTGTTTTCGTATCTCAAAAACGCGAATCTGATAAATAAACGCCCGCAAGTTTACCTTTCTTGCTTGTTTGGTAATAATATTGATATGACCGGATGATCGTCTTTGCACAACAAGGTCAATCATCTTTGCCGCACGCACGAATCCCGCAAGGGCTATATCATCGGAAGTAATTTGCGCGATTTTAATTTTTCTTTTTCCTTGCCGCACCACATGCACTTTTGCCTCACCGGTTTGCAAAAGATTATCCCATGTTTTTGGTAATTCAATATTACGTCGCATTTCTTCTTGTACATGCACATTCAAGATTGGGAAGAGTATCTCAAGAATCTTCTTGGGTTCAGCGAAGTACTGTCTGTTGAGATTCATAATAATGCCGGATAGACCAAACGCGCGGTCAAGCGGATCATCGCTGATTGTTCCTTTGCCATCCAAATCATCGCGTTTCGCCCAGGCGAGTATCTTCTTAAATACCACATTATCTTCAATGCCAAGATGCAGTGCCACAAGTGTTGCCACCGATTCTTTTTTTTCATGCCGTTCGTTATATGCATGATGGTCAAAACGTCCACCACCTAAGTCAAGAACGATAACTCCCCCTTGTTCAAAATCATGCGGAGTTTTTCCTTCAGGAAGTTCGGTCAGAAATGCAAAGTTTGCTTTTTCAATTCCGGGAAACATCTTGCCTCCAAAATTTTTGAGAAGATACGCCGCAACGGTGGTATCAGCTTGAATTTTTGGAAAGAGAATGATTTTTGAAAAATTTTTTGTGTGCATATATTGTTATACTACGCGTTTTTTATTGCATGCACAAGACTGCGAAAGAAATATAGATGCCCCCGTCCGATGAAAATCAGACGGGGGCGTTGGTTTGTCTTCAGGTGTTATTTTGGACGGCAGCTATGAGCTGCTCGTCCGTTAATTTTGTACCCATCACCCGGGGGTACATCCATCCCCCGTTACTTATGGCACCAACCGCCTGGTGCCATATGGTTGGCTCTTGCGCCTTGAGCCAACCATATAGGCGCAAGAGGCTTACTTTTTGGGCAAGTATTCCAACTTGCCCTGCACTCTTGCGTACAACGAGGATGTCGTACGCTTGCGCGGCAACCCGGACGACGAACTTGTCATCCGTGTGGACGAGAGCGCACCTACGCGTACTTGCGCGGAACTCCACTCTCCGCATCCGTGGGAACGCAGCTTGCGCTTGCTTGTGCGCGTTCTTTGCCTCATTCCAGCCGTGCGTCCACCACTTGGTCATCTCCCGGATTTTGTCCGGTTGATAACCAAGGTACCACATATCCCGCAAGTACCGCGGGATAGTCATTGGCGCGAACTGCGAGTTGCGCATCCGGCGCAACTCGCACCAGAATATCTTCTCCATTGTGGCATCATCGCGCGCCGGCACGCGCTCTCCGTCTTCCACGCGCACGAAGCAACTGACAACGTGCGCCACGCGCCGCACTACTTGTTGTGGATCATACCCAAGCTCGTAAAGCTCGCGCAAGATCCACGCCGTCGAAAACGGCCTTCCTTTTAACCAGCCGCTCTCGTTGTTTTTGGCGAGAATATCCAACAAAGCCTTCTCGCCCGCTGACACCGTCATACCATGCCTCTTGGCAGTGTATGCGGCCGCACTCGGCATTCCAGCCTGGTGGTACTTCTCATTTCCCAGGTCAATAGGTTCAATTCCCTGAGCTCTCCAGCTTCCAAGCTGTGCGCGCGTGCACCGATTTGTTTCCCAAAAACGGTACACAGGAATCTCTCCACTCGTTCTTCTTTCCAGGAGAACGAGTGCACCAATTTTATCAATCGGTGGAGAGTGTAACATGACCACCCCTACCATCCTCCGTCTGTCCATCTTCTCCATTGGCTCTCCCTTCGGTGTGCGCTGCCATCTTGCAGTAGATTGTAAAAGGATCAACACATAATAGTATATTATATTATATGTGATTTGTCAATCCCTTATACAGGAAAAAAGCGGTAAAACCGCTTTGGGTGTTACATAATTTCAACAAAGATTTTTACACCCAAAAAGCCAGAGTGGCAAGGACGGCGTAGGTCAGCGTTGCAGAACCCAAAATAACGCGATAGAACATGTTACGCGAAAAAGAAAAGGCATAAGGGGCGAGGATCGGCATGAGCGCAAGAATGAAAATCATTTTGAGTGTTCCCCGTTCTAAAAAAGGGTAGCGCGTGACGTTATAGAGCAACGCCACAAACAACCCCCCGCATACCAGCAACACGAGCAGCTCTTTGGTGAACTTAAAACGGGTGCGAAGAACATGTAACGATAAATGTATCAAACCAAGCATATAGGCGAATGCAAGAGGCAGTGCGGCGAGCAGCATGTAACGCAGGTACGCGGCTTGGCGTTTTGGGATACTCTGCTTGTTTGCAATTTCCATGCGATCATGTTCAGGTAGAAGCTGCACCGTATCAGGGTTATGGAAAATACCTTGATAATCGGCAAAAGTATCGGCGTAGAGCATGGTGAAAAAAGATGTCGCGCCAGTATCCCAGAACGGATGCAGGAAAATGTTTGTATCAAATGTAGTGAAGAAATTTTTTGGTAGCGGACGCGATTCTCGCGCATGCAGCTGCTGTTCATAATTATTGATAGTCCATGGTGTGCCGAACGTATGCCTGCGGTAGATGTGCCAAGGTATGGCCATGGTTGTCGCGATGAGGGCGATGAGTATGCCATTGCGAAACAGGAGAAATGAGTGCGTGCGCAATGAGCCCCATAGGAACCACAAAACAAGTGCGCCAACGGGTACCAATGCGGTGAGTTTGGTGAGCAACAAACATCCGGAAAAGAACCCCAAGAGCACCGCAAAGAAAATATGATACAGACGTTTTTTATGAAAACCAAACAGGACAAGCAACACCAGCAAACCCAACATACCGATTTGCAACAAGAGCTCATTGGTAAGATAGGAAGAGAGTAAGAGCGATCCGGGGAGCGTTGCGGCAAATACGAGCGCCATCAGGTGCGTAAATCGATTGTCTGGTGCGGCGATGCGCGCCCACGCGTAAGACAGTACCACTAAGAGCATGCCGAGCATCGCTTGCACGAAGGAGAGTGTATCCAGGATGTTTGTTGCGGTGTGCGACCAAGGTGACACCACACGCCACCACCATGCCATAAAGGCGTAGTAGAGCGGCTCATGCCAGGCGACATACGACTCCTGCATGGTGGGGAGCCGTCCTTCGCGCGCCAGCGTTTCAATATACGCAAGATGCGCGCCGCCGTCATATCCCCAGTACGGGTTAAAATGAAACGCATTGTGTATGCGCAGCGCGATGGCAAGCAATGCCATACTACTGACAAGCAAGATGTAGGTGTATCGTCTGTGCGCAAAATTCATAAGGGAACTCTATGAGCAAAATTTCTTTTTCTTTTCACGCCACGCGGCAATTTTTTTGTGATCCCCGGAGAGGAGTATTTTTGGAACATGCAGTTTTTTGCCCTCCCGCGTTATAAAAACTTCCGGCCGCGTATAGTGCGGATACTCTACCTCTCCAATTTTGGCAAACGATTCATCTTTGCTTGAAGCATCTTTTCCCAACACACCCGGAAGGAGTCGCGCGACCGCATCCGTAATCACTGCCGCGCCCAACTCACCTCCCGTCAGCACATAGTCGCCAATGGAAATTTCTTCATCAATAAATTTTGTAATACGCTCGTCTACCCCCTCGTACCTTCCGCAAATACATATAAGTTCATCATAGTTGGTGAGCCGCCGCGCATCAACCTGGGTAAAGTGTTTGCCTTTGGCGCTTAATAAAATGACACGCTGCGTTCGTTTGATCCGGCGATTACAGATCGCGTGTAGCGCTTTATACAGAGGTTCAATCATGAGTACCATACCTACACCTCCGCCATAGGGTTTGTCATCTGCGTGCTTATAACGCCCCATACCCCATCGGCGCAGGTCAATCATGCGGATGCGGATATGTTTTTTCTCCTGCGCGCGTTTGATGATAGAGGTCGCAAAATATGAGGTGAGACTATCGGGAAAAAGCGTGAGAATGGTGAAGTGTTTCATAGACAAACTGTAGCACAGAAGTGGCTGGAGTTACAACAAAACCCTCTCGTTTGATGAGAGGGTTTTGTATGGTTGTAGTTGCTAGTTAGATCTTCAGATCATCGATTGCTGATATATCGATGTCGTCAAGTTCTTTCTTCTCCTGTATCGGACGGGATTCACCGTGATTATCACCGCGGAAACCGCGACCGCCTTCCGGTTCGTGGATTTTCAGATTGATACGCGCGTTATTCTTAGCGCCGACAATCTTGAGAAGCGTACGCAGCGCGCGCGCCGTCTGTCCCTGCCGTCCGATGACATATCCCATATCCTTTTGGTCAATATGGAGCGTGATCAGTACGCCCATTTCATCAACCACTCTCTCGGTGCGTACCGCATCAGGTGTGCTGACGATTGACTTTACGACATATTCTATAAAATCCTGATCTTCATAGCGTTCTGCCATGTACTTGCTGCTTGCGTTTTTGCGCGGCTTTATCGTTTCAGAAACTCAGCGCTTGAAAGGATAAAACGGCGCGACGCTTACGGAATAAGTGTGCGTAGTATACTACGGCGCATAGGAAATGTCAATGACGCGTCTATTTTTATGATTCTGTTTTTTTGGTGTCTTGCGCGGCAGGAGAAGCTGTATCTTCTCCCTTTTTTTCCACAACTTCCTTCACCTCGACCTCCGCCGCAGTCTTTGCAGCACTCTTAGCCTCCTGGTCGGCTTTGACCTTGTTGAGTTTCACCCTGCGGCGTTGAGAAATTTTTATTGAACGTCCCTTTTTTTTCTCTTTCTTGATCACATCAGCCGCAACCAACAGATTATGTACCGTTACCGATGGTTGTGCGCCCTTGCTTATCCAGTAGAGAATGCGGTCTTTATTGAAGTTTTTTTCTTTGGTGTGCGGGTTGTAGTTACCTAGACTCTCCAAAAATTTTCCCCATGGATCGCGTGATTTTTCGGAAACGATCAGGCGGTAGGTCGGATACTTTTTCTTTCCGACACGGGTTAAGCGAATGGCCAGCATAACAATGTTGTAATGATGAGTAGAGCCTATCTCAAAAATAATTTTAAGGCGAACCTGCGAATATTTTGAGCGAAAAACATGAAGATTGAGGAGGAATATCTGGATATTTCGACAAAATCTGAATGTTTTGCAGCCAAAATGTGCCGGATTTCGAGCCAAGAGGATTTTTTAGATAGGCTCTAGTAGATGAAGAGCTTATTTTGAGAGCGTATAAGCCTTGCATGACAACCACGAGTATACGGGAAAATCTTATATCAGTCAAGCGGCAGGGAGTTGGTTGAGTAGCATAAGACAGTTACATAGCGAGAAAGGTTGTTCGTAAAAGTGTTGGCGTGATGCGTTTTGCAAGACCTACTTCTTTGGCGCGTCCTTCCAGAATACGCTCAATACCGCGTACGGAGAGACGGTGGTATAGATGCGCGCGGTCAAAAGAGACAAAAACCGCTGCACCGGCATCGGCGCGCAGTGTGTGATAGCGTTTGAGCCAATAGTATGCTTGGTGGGATATTGGTGTATAGTTCTCTCTGTTTGGCAGAACGATACATGGTGTTGTGCCATCAAGATCAACATCCTGCCAATTCAACGCGCGTACTTCGGATGCGCGCAGGTCAGTAGCAACCAATACTTCAATCAATACTTGGTCGCGCGCTGCCGCAAGCGATTGCGCTTGTAGCGGCGTGCAGAACGCAGTGAGCTCTTGTGCGGTGAGTATAACACCCCTGTGCGATTTTTGTGGTTGGCGCGGCACATCAGGCGCGACGAGCTTTGTAAGTCCTTGCGCATGCGCGTACGCGATAAACTGCCGCAAGGGACTCACGTAGGTGTTTTGCGTTGCGTGCGCCAGCGCAATTCCCCGACATTGTTTCGCCAAAAATTTAAGGTAGCGGTTTAGATGAGCTTTACGCAATTTTTTGAATGTGGTGATACGCTGTGCTTTCGCCCAGTCAAGAAAAAACAGCATCTTCGCCTGATAGCGTTGCAGCGTTGCGAGCTTGCAACCTTGCTCGGTCTCGCACCAGGCAAGGAAATTTTCCAGTTGCGTACGCATAACCATAGGTTCTATTGTACATGGATATCGTACGTATAGAAAGTGGGGCATCACATACGTATTTTTTTAAACCGTTGTATGTAGATGTGTCTCAAAAAATAATCCTCAAACATACGGCCGTTGAATTGAGGATTATTTTTAAAAACGGATGTCTCAAGATATTTTGTCTCTTGCCGTCCATACCAATCCACACCCGTTCAAATCCATCGGTTGTTGCCTGCCGCTAGAACCCAACTCACCATACTTGCTATTGGCGGCTTTGCGCAATTGAGCGTATACGCAGTTTTTTATGGCGTGTCTTTAGCTGTTGGCAGCGTTTAGTGTTGCTATGCGCGGCCGTACATGTTTTGCAGCACTTGTATTTTTTTTCCTCCCATGCTACACTCCATGCAGGTACGATTTCTTGGTTTCTCCCGTAGCTTTAGGGTAATGCAACAAAGATGCGGGGAAACTCGGAGAGGCGTATGCGGCGCGTACCACGTCGCATGACCATCATCCAACAACAAGCAATCGTAGGATTGCTTTATTTATTTTTTATGCACGATGTGTATGCTTGATAAGAAAATCAAGAATCGCCTCATTCAAAAATTTCGCACCCATCCGAATGATACCGGGTCCAGCGAAATTCAGATAGCGATTCTCACCGAGGAAATTCGCCAACTGGCAGAGCACTTGAAAACCCATGTGAAAGACCACTCTTCGCGCAGAGGGCTCATTCGCAAAATCAATGAGCGTAAAAAACTTCTGCGTTATATGGAGCGCAATAATCCGCAGAGTTTTGAAACGCTTGCAGTAAAGCTGAAGATCAAAATTGCGAAGAAATTTGCCGAACGCAAAACGGCGCCGACAATAGAAGATGAAATTCTGCCCGCAAAGGTTGAAGAGGAAGAAACAACAATAGCTATACCCTATACCGAGGAAAAATAATCCCCATGTCGTTACCTATACTCACTATGACTAAACACAAGGAACAGCGCGTCGGCGTTTTCGTGGATGTGCAGAATATGTACCATTCGGCGAAAAATTTGTACGGCGCCAATGCTAATTTTAAAGAAATATTGGAAGCTGCAACGGCCGATCGCAAACTGATTCGCGCGCTTGCCTACGTCATTAAGTCCGATTCAGCCGAGGAAGAAACATTTTTTGATGCGCTGTTCAAGCAAGGATTTGAAGTGCACATGAAGGATTTGCAGATTTTTGCCGGTGGCAGCAAAAAAGGGGATTGGGATATCGGTATGGCGGTTGATTCGATTAAAATGGCCAACAAACTTGATGTCGTGGTACTCGTGACCGGCGACGGCGACTTTATCCCGCTCGTGCAGTATCTGCAACACAATAAAGGATGTCTCGCCGAAGTCATTGCCTTTGGCGAGACCACATCGCAGCGGCTCATGGAAGCGGCTGATGATTTTATTGATTTAAGTTTGGATAAAAAACGGTTTCTGTTGAAGAAATACTAACGCCCATTTTCAAAAGCAGGCGGATGCGAATGCAGCGTCACTTTTCGGACAACATTCCACAATTTTGCGCGTTGCGAATAAACAGTGCATGCTCAAAATTTTGAAATGTTCTTCCGACACCGCTTTTTGATGCAAGGGCACTTGAACGCAATATGCAAAAAGCACATGCTATCTATACTCTGGAATGGGGCGGAAAAAAACTGACCTTTACCTTTGGTCAGTTTGCGCTCCAGACCAATATGAGCTGCACCGTTCGCTACGGCGACACGGTGGTACTCGCAACCGCAGTTATCAGTAAGACCATAAAAGAAAACATGGACTATTTTCCACTCTCGGTGGACTATGAAGAGCGGTTATACGCGGCGGGAAAAATCAAAGGTTCGCGCTTTATCAAGCGCGAAGGACGGCCCTCGGATGAGGCGATTCTCACTTCGCGTATGATTGATCGCGCGGTGCGTCCCTTGTTTCCCTCATGGCTGATGAACGAAGTACAGGTGGTAACCACCGTACTCTCGGTCGATCAGGAAAACGATTCCGACATCCCCTCGCTTCTGGCGGCTTCCGCCGCACTCGCGGTATCCGACATTCCTTGGGACGGACCAATCGCCGGCGTGCGCGTTGGACACGTTGGCGGAGAGTGGGTGGTAAATCCCACCTTTGCCGCGCGGGAAAAGAGCGACATGGATCTCGTGTTCGCTAATGTTTCCGACCGCGTTATCATGGTTGAGGCAGGCGCAAAAGAGGTTCCTGAAAATGTGATGTACGACGCTTTTGTATTCGGCACAAAACATCTGCAACCGGTGCAAGCGCTGCTTGAAAAAATGCGGCAGGAGATTGGCAAAGAGAAAATCACCGAAGAAGTGCTGGAAGCCGGTGAAGAAACAACGAGTGATGACCAGGTGAATTATCAGACGCTCACTGAAGCATTTATAACGGAACATCTGGGAACTTATTTGTTTGGTACGCTCAACAACACGAAAGCGTCCCGCAAAGAGGCGATTGGTAAATTCAAAGAGGCGTTGGAAGCGCACTTGCTGGGGGCGCAGGTTGGCAAGGAAAAGCGGAGAAAGGCGCAAGGGCTGGCCGACGCCGCAGTGGGCAAAGAAATTGCACGCGCGATCTTGGATGAGCGAAAGCGCGTGGACGGTCGCGCACTCACCGACATCCGTCCACTGGTTTCCGAAGTCGGCATTTTGCCACGTACGCATGGTTCAGGCCTTTTTTCGCGCGGGGAAACACAAATACTCTCTATCGCGACGCTTGGTGCTCCCGGAGACGAACAGACGATGGAAAGTATGGAGCTCAATGGCAAAAAGAGGTACATGCACCACTATAACTTCCCAGGTTTTTCGGTTGGGGAAGTCAAGCCGCTTCGCGGTCCAGGTAGGCGCGAGATTGGTCACGGAGCGCTCGCAGAAAAAGCGCTTGAACCGGTATTGCCGGACAAAGAGTCGTTTCCCTATACCATTCGCGTGGTTTCGGAAACGCTCGGATCCAACGGATCGTCATCCATGGCATCGGTCTGCGGTTCAACATTGGCACTCATGGACGCGGGTGTGCCCATTGCGCGACCGGTTGCAGGTATTGCCATGGGCCTTGCTTCAGATGAAGAACAAGGACGCTATACGGTTTTAACCGACCTGCAGGATTTGGAAGACGGCAAGGGAGGTATGGACTTTAAGATCGCGGGATCGGAACAAGGCATTACCGCCATACAAATGGACACAAAAACCAAAGGTTTGCCGCTCAAGGTTGTGCAAGAGACACTGATTGCCGGATTGGACGCGCGTAAGCGGGTTTTGAAAAATATTGCGAGCGCAATTGCCGCGCCGCGTCCTGACCTCTCACCCTACGCGCCACGCATTACAACACTGAAAATAGATCCCGATAAAATTCGTAACGTTATCGGACCGGGTGGGAAAGTGATTAATGAAATTATTGATACGCTGGGCGTGCAAATTGATATTGAGAAAGACGGTCTTGTCATGATCACGAGCGTGAATGCGGAAAATGCGCAGAAGGCGCTCCAATGGGTGCAAGATCTGACGCGTGAAGCGAAACCCGGAGAGATTTTTGAAGGAACGGTAACGCGCATCATGCAGTTTGGCGCTTTTGTGGGAGTATTGCCGGGACAAGAAGGATTGGTGCATGTTTCAGAATTGGCGTGGAGGCATGTCCCAACGGTTGAAGATGTGGTGCATATCGGCGATAAAGTTCGCGTGCAGGTCAAAGAGATTGACGATCAGGGTCGTATCAATCTTTCCATGAAATCACTGCAAGAAAAACCTGCCGGATATGAAGATCAGAGCGGACGTGATTTTGGCGGCGGAGGTCACGATCGATTCGGTGGCGACCGATCCGACGATGATCGCAAGATGCGTACGCGCCGCTTTCATGATCGGCGACAACACTAATATCTTATAACGCGTTTCAGACCTCCCGAAATATCTTTTTGTGGAGGTCTGTGTTATTGAACCGCCCCCACATTTCCTATGCGCAATCTATCCGAACAGGTACGGAGAAAATTCATAGGTAGCATCATACTGATCGCGGGAATGGGAAGCGCAGCGATGATTGGCGCACATACCTACGTCCTTTCATCACTTGCCTCGCGCGTACCTCATGACGCTGCTGCAGTAGTGGTAATGCGCCTTGACCATGAGGAACTTCGCGAATCCGCCATACGTGCGCTCAACACCTTAGATTTGCACACCATGAGCAGTTTAGTTGCCAGGGCTTCAGAAATTGCCATCGTATGGCCTCCGGAAAAAGCCCCGGTCGTACTCATTGCTGGAACGTCCTTGCCATATGAGGAAAATTCACAGGCGGATTTTTTTGTGTTATGGCAATGGTCGGAGAGAGATAGATTTCAGGTTTTGAGCGTCGATTCATCCGCTCTTGCATGGTATGAAGCGCATCGTCCTAGTGGTGTCGCGGCGTTGCCGCGTGTCGTACGGCGTGACCATCAACTTAACGGCTATGTGAATCCGCAACATGTTGTTGACCTATTTCCCGATCCCTTGCGCAGCAACATTGCGGTTCTCCCTCGCGGAGAAATAGAGGGCGGTTATCATCATGGGTCCTGGCAGGTAGTACTGCGGCCTAAAGTTCGGGGTACGGCGCATGATCTTGCGCACAAGACCGCATCCTATGGTGTGCGAAATATGCTGCGCATGCGGCAGAGCGGAGATTCTCTTGTCGCAGTTAATCCTTTTACCTTCCAGCTGTCTGGCGGGGCATCAATACCCGGATTTTTTCTTGAGCTTGAACCTCTTGCGTTATCTCAAAACCTCTATACCCGCGATATCCAAAACGCGCTTATTCCCCTGCCTGCCGCATCGCCGCTACATGTAACTTTCGCACTTCCGAAAAATATATTTTCGGATGATCGTGCCGAAATGTTGTTACAAAACATCCGCCTGATGCTCGTTGAAAAATACCCCAAGGAAGTTAATCGCACACTTCCCGATGGTAGTGATGCCACACTCACCATCGCCTCTGACAGATTTTTCCCCGTTATAGGCTCCGCAACTACAGGCACTGCAATTTTGCGAAGTACAGAAAGTGATGAAAGATTGCTTTCCTACGAGAGCTATGGCATTTTTAACGTATTTTCCACGGCAAGAAACGGATTTTCCACGTCAACTTTGGATGTAACCTCGCAAGATTTTTCGCTACGTAATGCCGATTGCCTATTGCCGACAGAAGATTTTCCCTTCATGCAAGGAAAGATCACAACGATTGCAGGCATCTTTCCCAAGTTATCCACATTGCTTGGACAAAGTTTTGAAAATATTACGCTTATTTTAGATAAAAATACGGTTAAGTTGTGCATAACGTAGCAAGCATACATTAAAGAATATTTCTTGTGCATAACTTGTGTAACAGGTGTAGCAAGCTCGCATCCGCAAATCTTTATAAATAGCCAATATCAGCAAAAATAGTTACGTATGTTGACGAAAATATTGAATAAATCCGTATTTCATGCTATGCTACTTACATGATCTTTCATAATCCTTGGAAAAGCTCCAAGGAAAAGCGTTCATAACAGGGTTTTGAATGCTTTTCCCTTCTCTACTCTTCGTTAAGGGTACGGAAGCCGACCCGGTACCCGCATAAAAAACAAAAATAAAAGTAAAAGGTTGCTTGTAAGAGTAAAAATATTTCTTACCGGTAACCATAAGAATGGTAGAGAAGTTGCTTTTCCAGTCGGCAAAAAGCTCTTTGAGTTCTTATTACTCAAAATCTTTGCTGCCGCATGGCAACGTGCGGTTACAAAGTGAGGTAAGAGCTCTGGGGCGCAATCGGCCTATTTATAAACAAAGGGGCGCAGATTGCGCCCCTTTGTTGTTTTTTGGGAAGGGTTGATTGCTTTTCTGTTTGTGTCTGCTATACTTAAAGAACAGAAATGAGACACAGGAAGTTGGAGGCAAGAGCGTTGCGTGCTCACCCACACCAGTGTTTTGCTTCTGACCATCAATGTTTTACTTCTCTTAATATTATGGATAAAACTTTTATTAACCATCAGAAAGAAAAGTTGCTTGCAAAGAAAGGCGAGATTGAACGTCTTTTGAGTTTGCGTTCGGTGCGCGATTCGCATGATACGGCGAATTTTGACCCGTTGTTTCCTGACTATGGCGACAAGGAAGAGGACAATGCCGAAGAGGTGGTGCAATTTGAAAAAAATATTGCCGTGGACGGGTATCTTGAAGAATCGCTCAAGGCGGTGAATGCCGCGCTTGTACGTATTACGGATGGGACGTATGGCATCTGCACGGTTACCGGAAAACCTATACCTCAACAACGTTTGGAAGCCATGCCCGAAGCGGCGACCATCGCCGGAGTATAACGTATGCGGCCGAGCATTTTTTACACAGCGCTCTTCGCAACGCTTTTTTTTATTGATCAGGCGGTAAAATATTTACTGACCAGCACCACGCCGCAAGACGCTTTACGCCAGGTGTTTCCTTTTTTTTCCCTGACCAGCACACTCAATCAAGGTGTAGCATTCGGTTTCGTGCTGGCGGTGCCTCTCTATGGAGTTTTAGTGAGTTGTGTTGTATTGGGATTTGTGTATCTGTGGCACTCCTATGCCATTCCCCTTGTGCGCGTAGGTGTCATAAGTATTACCGCGGGTGGCGTGAGTAATATGCTTGACCGTTTGCGCTTTGGCGGTATTCGCGATGTACTGTATATTCATGGCTTTACGGTTTTTAATTGTGCGGATATTTGGATTATCTACGGGGTTGGTGTGATTACGTATGTATTGTTCGCGCAGAGGATTTTTATAAAAAAAACCGCAGCGAAAGTGCCACTGCGGCAGTAAAGAACAAAGACGTATGCATGGCGCACGCGGCGGCGGGGCGGAGCGGCAGTTTCGCTCAAAGAAATTTCGCGCAAAGTTTAGAATATCCCAGTAAAATTCCTTGGCATTGTATTCGCCTTCTCCCAAAAACCGCACCCGAAGTATTGCGGGAGTGTTGCGCTCATCCCAGCCGCATTTGTGCGCCGAACACTCCTTGGCAAGAACTTTCTCAAGTTCTGCAAGCGACGCAACGACTACTCCCTGTTGTTCGAGCTGCAAAAGAAATTCCGCGCTTGTCGACGCGGAGGCAGAGATGGATAGTGTGGAAAATTCCAAGACTTTCATAAACCGCCTGAAGCCGGTATCTTTATGCGCTCAAGCGCATCGCGGGTATATACGTTTGACGGGTCCCAGAGCATCCACGAAGTGAGTCCCGCATCATAGACGGCGCGTATTTGTGCGCGGACTTCTTTTGCCGCATAAATTCCGCCGTAATTGAAATTTTGCAGCCATGGGCGGAGTTTTGTTGATGGAGCGGGTATCTTGGCAAGCCGTGCGGCCGCGGTACGCATGGAATAGTGTACCACCCCGTATGGATAGTGGTTGGGATTGTCATATCCGTGGAATGTTCGCGGATAGTGCGAGGGGTACACCATAGGAGCGATGTAATCAAAATACGGCTCGGCATATTCCAATATCTGTCCGATATTGAGATCATCGCTATTGGTGGTCGTCATGCCGAAAAGATCAACCGAGAGTGGCACTCTAAGATCGCGTACATGTTCCGCAAGATACGCGAAAAAGTCTCGCAGGACGGTTGCTTTGCCGTATGCAGGATCGGCGGCAATCTTTTTTCCACTGAAGGGGTAGTGCGTATCCTTTATGTTGCCGTCCGAATGGAAACGGACATAGTCAAAGTTAAGTTCATCAAAGCCGATTGCATACGATTCACGCGAGAGCGTCACTATATACTCCCAAAAATTGCTCGCGCCGACGTCAATGTACTGTATGTCTTTATAATCCTTCCACGGCGCAGCTCTGTCGCTCGCTTTTTTCACCGTGAGTTCCGGGTGCACTTTTGCGTAGTGCGTGTCCTGAAACACGGTGATGCGTCCTATGACATAGATGTCCTTTTGATGCAGGAATTCAATAAACTCCTTGAGATCGGATGCCACGCACCCCGATACGCTACGTTGCATGAGCGCGGGATTATCAGACCGGAATGTGATGGTTCCCGAATAGTCTTTTATATCAATCACCAGCGCATTGATTTCCGTATCATCGGCAAGCGCAACAATGCGATTGCGCAAACGCGGTGTTGCCGCGACACAGCTCGTCATGTAGAGCGCTTTTACCGAATTCGGTATGCCCATATGACCGACGGGTGAAGGATGGGTATGAGCACACTCATTACATTCCTGTGCCACAGCCGTTGCGGTCAGACCGATACATAAGATAACCAACCAGTGCATCTTCATAATTGTCCTCCACGATGATAGAATTGTTAAAGAACACCTCTCGTTTTCTGCTTTCTGCGGGGAACAGCGCAGTAGCATATCACAACGGCAGAGAAAAGCAATGCACGCTTCTCACTCATGCGCTATAACCTTCTTTCTCGCCGGCGGGTCATTTTTATGGAGAGTAAAACTTGCTTCCTTGCGGTTTACCCTGTAGGGTAGATGTGGACGAAGACTCGGAGATTTTGTTACCCTTATATCTCGCAAGTTGTTTGTATGCCCTCAACCAAACTCTATTCCGCAACCGCTTTCGGATTGGAAGCGTCGCTCATAGAAGTGGAGTGTGATATTGCCGAAGGACTCGGCAATTTTCTTATCGTCGGCTTACCCGATACGGCGGTGCAGGAATCGCGGGAGCGGGTGCGCGCTGCGATTAAGAACAGTGGATTTACGTTTCCCCGCACGCGTATTACGGTCAATCTTGCGCCGGCGGATATGAAAAAACAAGGTCCTGCGTATGATCTTCCCATTGCGCTATCCATTTTGGCGGCTTCAGGACAAGTAGATATACATAGGACTTTTTTTGATGCCCGAGGAAACGTTATGGCGTTGTGCATCGGTGAACTTTCCTTGGACGGGTCGGTGCGCCCGGTTGCTGGCGCGCTGCTCTTCGCATTACTTGCGAAGGATATGGGTTTAACAACACTCTTTGTTCCCGAAGATAATGCGCAGGAAGCCGCATTGGTACAAGGTCTTGTAGCACTGCCCGTTACGCATCTTTCCCAGCTTGTGAGCCATATTGATAACCGCTCGTTTATTTCCCCGGCCATACCTACTGATCCGGTTCTTGAAGCCAGCGGCAATGGAAATTTGTATGATTTTGCGTACATCCGGGGACAGGAACAGGCAAAGCGAGCGCTGGAAATTACCGCAGCAGGTGGACACAATATCCTACTTTCCGGAACGCCCGGTTCGGGTAAAACGCTGCTGGCGCGGAGCCTTCCGAGCATTCTGCCCTCGCTGCACATGGAAGAAGCCTTGGATGTTACGAAAATTGCAAGTGTGTCAGGAACGTTGCCACCCCGCACGGCGTTAGTGCGCAATCGACCTTTTCGCAATCCGCATCATACGGCCTCACTGGTTGCATTGGTTGGCGGCGGTAGCTGGCCAAAGCCCGGTGAAGTGAGTATGGCGCATCGCGGCGTGTTGTTTCTGGATGAGTTTCCCGAATTTGCGCGGGCGGCATTGGAGGGTTTGCGCCAACCGCTTGAGGATGGTATGGTAACGGTTTCCCGCGCATCGGGAACCCTTGCTTTTCCCGCAAAATTTATGCTGGTTGCCGCGCAAAACCCTTGCCCATGCGGGTATCTTACGGATCCGGATCGCGCGTGTGTCTGCCCGCCGCATGCGGTCAGCAACTACCATAAAAAACTTTCAGGGCCGCTGCTTGACCGGATTGATATCTTTATAGAAGTGCCGCGTGTACCCGTAAGCGAACTACTTGATGTGTATGAGGGAGAAACATCGGCTGCAATACGCCTGCGTGTTGAACGCGCGCGCAGTATACAGGCGGATCGCTTCAGGGAGTATGGCATACTGACCAATGCCGAAATGTCTTCAAAAGCTGTAGCGGACTACTGTCTACTGACGCCTTCCACAAAATCCATGCTTGAACATGCCATTGTGCACATGAAGCTTTCCGCACGCGCCTATTTTCGCACGCTCAAAGTTGCGCGAACTATCGCAGACCTTGCGGCAAGCGCGCGCGTGCTGGATGCGCATGTGCAAGAAGCCTTGCAGTATCGGCAGCGCGAGCAACCTATCTGGTAAGTACCTCCCCTATGCCCCTTGCCTTAAGCGTTATTATTCCAGCGTACAACGAGTCCAAAAGAATCGGCGATACACTGCGGGACGTGCACGCATATTTGGAGAAATCCTATTTGGACCGCTATGAGATAGTGGTGGTTGATGATGGGTCAACGGATGCGACATGTGCTGTTGTACGGCAGATGGCGACTATATATTCCACGGTCATGCTGGTAGCGTCTTTGCAGAACCGAGGAAAAGGTGCGGCGGTTGCACAAGGCATGCTTGCGGCACAGGGGGACGTGCGGCTTTTTATGGATGCGGACAATGCGACAACTATCCGCGAGCTTGAAAAACTCTCCCCTTTTCTTGCGCAAGGGTATGCGGTTATTGCTGGGTCAAGGGCACTACCTGAAAGTGTGCTCTTGCGCCACCAGCCTCGCCTGCGTGAATATATCGGTCGCATGGGCAATTGGGTTATTCAACGGCTCCTTGTAGGGGGTATTGAAGACACGCAATGTGGTTTTAAAATTTTTAGCCGAGAGGCTGCCGAAAAAATATTTAGCAACTTACGCACGCATAGATGGGCGTTTGATGTGGAAGCTCTCATGCGTGCCAATGCTTACGGATTTCGTATCAAAGAGGTTCCGGTTGTATGGCAAGATTCCGCACAAGACAGCAAGATGGCGCATATCAGGAGCTATCTCTCCATGGCACACGAGCTTGTGTGCCTGTTGCCGCTGCGCCTCCGGCTTGTAACACAACAACCACATCGTCGCTATGCAGCATGACGAACGCCAACCCGCAGTTCAACTTATTTACGATCTCTTGAAAATACCGCTCACTATCGGAGGGTCTGCGCTGTTTTTTTGGATTTTTGCGCGCCCGCAATTGGTAGCCTACGTATTTGGCCTGGGTTTCGGTATTATCGTATGCATGCTATTTTTTACTGCCACCGCATATCTGGAGCAGGGGTGGAAGCATCGGCGCATGTGGCAGGTGCACGAAGGTCTTGAGCAGCCGTATCAAAACTGCAAGAATGATGTTTCCGGCTATTTTTTTGCGATTGTGGTGCTCGTAACCCCGTTGTTTTTTGGCACAGAGGTTGTGCTGTCTGACTATCTGCAAGCAGGTTCCGCATTTGCGGTGTTCCTGCTCATACGTGCATCTTTTACCTCATCATTCATATGGCAGACTTATCGCGCGCAGGCACTTACAGCGCTCATGATACTCGCGGTACCTCTGCTCGCAGGTGAGACGCTCTCCTTGAGTGACTTGTGCCAGGCAGCCGCATCACTTCCGCCCCTATTTATGGTGCAACGTTGTTTTGTGCGCAAAGGTTTTACCGGTGTGCGTGCGACGCCGCGGATTATCGTAGCGTGTGCGAGAAATGAAATAGGCATTCTACTCGCTGCATCCACGGCGCTCCTGCCAATCTTTTTTAAAGAGCCGGAAGCGCTTTCCCTGCATCTCATCCAGGGCATGGTAGCGCTCGGCGCGTTTTATATCATAGCGTACGGGTATGCGTACGTTGCCTTTTGTCGAGGATTTGCAGGCATTGCTGTTGCCGCAGCAAGCATTTTCCTCACCCCCTTTGTGTTTGGGTGGTTGCCATCACTCGTAACGTTACTCCAGGCGGCAGTGGTTGCCGTGGTGCTTATCGGCTTACAGCGTTGCCTATCGTACGGCGCGCCGAACGAAGAAACATAACCGCAATTCTCTGTCCGTAAGTTGTTGGTGATTAGCGTATGTAGTTGAGCGGATTGATGCGCTGACCGTTCAGCATTACTTCAAAGTGCAAATGACTTCCGGTGGAACGACCGGTTGAACCCATGATGCCAACGGTTTGCCCTTTGGCAACCGGCTCTCCTTTTTCTACCCAGAGCTTGCTTAGGTGCGCATAGCGCGTGATGATACCGTTGCCGTGCTCAATGAGCACCTGAATCCCGTAGCCGCTCGCATTCCATCCGGAGGCAATCACTGTACCACTCTCTGCCGCATATATGGGCGAGGTAAGATTGCCGTCAATATCCAGACCCCCATGTTGCCAGCCGTAATACTGGGTAATGACATGCCCGGAAGTAGGCCAAATCATACCAGAAATTGTGGCATTCGTCGCACTCTTGGGAATAAGTCGTTCCACGATGCGCTCAACTGTTGTCTTTTGCGGTGTAGGCGTGGGTACCGGAGTAAATGGTTTGCGTCCCCCTGGTAAGAAGAGTTTTTGTCCTATTTGCAGGTCATCGGCATCCGCCAGCCGGTTTGTTCGGATAATTTTTGCGCTGTCCCCATCATACTGCCGGGCAATCTTGTCCAGCGAATCTCCCGCTTTCACCGTATGCCGTATGCCGGTTTCGGGTAAAATGCGCAGTACATCACCGGGGCGTATGTAGTCATACGCACCCAAATTATTTTCCCACAGTATGGTATTCACCGAGATGCCAAAATTTTCCGCAAGTATTGAAATGGTATCGCCGATCTCTACAGTGTAATCAACAATGTCCGTGCGTTTCCCAGATGTAGTTTTTTCCATGCTGGGCATTTCTGATTTCAGCACAGCCGTATTATCCTGCGTGGTACCGATTAACTGGGCTTTTTCCAGCAAGTATTCTTCTGCAAACGCTTCTTGCGAAGTTAGCGGTACGGTTGCGGTAATTGCCGTTTCATTGCTGAAGTAGTTCACTACCCCCGTATCGGGCAGATACGCGCTCATTTCCTGGACTGTTTCCGTTTCCATTTCTTCCGGCTGTACTAGTTCTGCAAGCAAACTTTTTTTGCCGAAAGACTCAACATCTACCCGCGTTTCCTGTGCCTGCAGATTTGCGGCGATGACAAAACCGCCGAGCATGATAAAAATTATGTACAGAAGCGATCGCTTGCCTATGATCACGCCAATCGCTTCATCGCCAACAAAAAAACGTCTTAGCAGCATTTCACAAAAGCGCAGCGAACGGTAGAAAGGTACGCCAAGGTAGGCAAGAAAATTTTTGAGCACCGCGCGCAAGCCGTGTTGGTAGAAAAAAAGCGCTACGGCAACCGCCGAACGCTTGATGAAAATAAGCGATCGAAACATCGCTATAATGCTCTTCAGGAAAAATTGCGTAAGAGAATACCGAATAGCGCGGAGTGCGTATGCCGCAACAGCATGTAGTCCGCAAGAAAGCGGTAAAAACATGTAGTACGGCTTTGCATATTTACGCAACATACGATATCATGAAGCACAGAGTATGTCAATCTGTACCTATCCACGCACGCTTTATATGCATGACGCTTCCCCAAAAACGGAATTCTCCGCTTCGGACATTGCCAAGCGTATTTTGCGCACCGTCCTATGGTTTGACCTTTTTCAATATCCTGTTACCTCCTTTGAAATTTGGAAGTGGCTTGTCCCGGAAAACTCGGGGAACAACGTACACTATACGCTTTTTGAAATACGACGCGAACTTGTGGAAAATCCGCAACTTGTCGCGGTGCTTGTATGCGAACACGGCTGTTATCGCTTGCGTTCCGCAGACGTTCGCTCAAGCGGACGTTTTGACGCATGGGTTGTTGCAGAGAAGAAGTATCGGAAAGCAAAAAGATTCGTCCGTATTTTTTCGTTGCTGCCTTTTGTGCAAGGCATCGCTATCTGCAATTCGCTGGGGTATCGGAACGCGCGGGAAAATGATGACATTGATCTCTTTATACTCGCGTCCCCGGGACGATTGTGGCTCACGAGATTTTTTGTAACCGGCGTACTCGCGTTGCTGCGCCAGCGGCCTACATCACTCCATGCGAAAAATAAACTTTGTCCGAGTTTTTTTCTTAGCGGCATACACCTGGATTTGCACGCCTATGCGCTCGCGGATGATTTGTATTTGCGGTACTGGGTGACGCAGCTGACGCCGCTCATCAATCGGCAAAATATTTTTTCACGTTTTCAAAGTTACAATGCCTGGGCGGAGCCGCCTGTTCCAACTATCGGGGGCGGAGAAAGGTACCATCGGTCACAACGTTTTTTTTCACTGCTTGAGTATGTATGCAAACGCTGGCAGCTTGGACGTCTTCCGGAGAAACTTCGCTTGATGGCGAAAAATCCGCAGACGCACGTGGTCATAACGGACACAATCCTCAAATTTCACGACCAGGATCGCCGCGCCGCGTATCGTGATGCGTGGCATGCGCAGTGCAATGCACATGGTGTAGACTGACCCTATGGTAAAAAAAATGACCATCCTGTTGCGTATGACATACTTCGCCATAGTGCCTCTCCTTTTTTTCCTTCTCCCGCTGCAAACCCGCTGGATTATTGCTCCTATGTTCATAGGAGGATTTGAAGTGCCCTACGGAACGCTCTCGCTGGTCGCAACGGAAGTGGTGCTCTGGCTCGCCGTCCTATTGCTGTTCACCCAACACCATCCTTCCACCATAATCTTACGGAAGTTGCTGCGCGGGTGCAGCGGCATGGTAGTTGCCGCCGCACTCTTGTTTTTTGCCGCTCAAGGATTTTTTGCCGCTGCAAAGCCGCTTTGGATTGCGGCGCTGCTGCACCTTGTGGAAGGAGCTGCGCTCATTACGCTCACAGCTGCCTATCCGCGTAAGCTACTGCTCGTCTCTGCGTTTATCGTGAGCATGCTCGTCCAATCAGGATTTGCGGCGGCACAAACGCTGCAGCAAAGCATACCCGCATCAACGCTGTTGGGTATGGCTGCGCAGGATCCGCAAACGCTTGGGGTTGCGGTTATTGAAACGCAAACATCGCGCATCCTACGCGCTTACGGAGGCCTGCCACACCCGAATATTTTAGGAGGTTATTTGGCGATCGGCATCTTTATCGCACTACTTGCCTATCTGGAAGTACAGCGCCGTATCGCTATGGTGTGGCAACAAGCGTCCGACGACGCACCTGCAGAGTGCGGGATACGGGAAAGAAAACTGCTCGCGGCGGACATTTTTTTTATCTCAAGTTTTGTGCTGCTTGCTTTCGCACTTGCGCTGACTTTTTCGCGATCGGCTTGGTTGGGGCTTGACGCGGGAATCATCGGGGTGGCTATTGGTGCGGCGCGGATGCGCCAAGCATTTCCAAAAATCGCTTTTGCCAAGATGCTCATATGCGTGGGACTTGGTGCGCTGACTGCCATCGCGTTTTTCCCGGAAGCGTATGTAACGCGGCTTACACGCGGATCGCGCGCCGAAATCCGCTCGCTCGCCGAACGCACGGAGTTGACCGCTACGGCGTTGCACCGGGTTTCGCAGCATCCCGTGCGGGGTGTTGGCTTGGGCCAGGGTGTTGTTGCGTTTATTCCCGAAACGAATACACTTCCCGGATGGACCTACCAACCGCCACACAATGTGTTTTTGCTCATATTGCTGGAGTTAGGAATTATGGGAACGACGCTCCTGTGCCTGCTTGCCGCTGTCATACTTCGGTATGTCCGCGTACCTCCATTTGTATTACCCTACCTTGCGCTCATCGGCATGATCGGGCTCTTTGACCACTATCTGTGGAGCCTCTATCCCGGGGTACTTTTGGCATGCGCCGGTTTGGGCTTGACAATTGTTACAGGCTCGCTATACTATGAGAGCGATTAGCACTCTCACAGCATGAGTGCTAATCAAGTCATATTTTCTCACTATCGGTTTTTCGCATGAAAAGAGCATTTTCAGGCGTATAAAGCCACCTACAAGCACTATATGCACATTAGACCATTAGGTGATCGTGCGCTCATCAAACCGCTGGAAGCGGAGGAAGTTACCAAATCCGGCATCATTATCCCCGATACCGTGGACAAGGAAAAAAAAGCGGAAGGAAAAATTGTCGCGCTGGGCGACGGAGAAAAATTAAAAAAGCTTGCGCTGAAAGTTGGCGACAAGGTACTCTTCGGTTCCTATCGGGGAGAAGACATTAAGGTGGACGAGGTGGAGTATAAAATTCTTAATCATGATGACATTTTAGCGGTTATCGCAAAGTAACGCACCGGCGCAAATTATCATTTACATCGGTGTGTTTGTACAACTCTATGGCAAAACAAATTCTTTTTGATGAGCAGGCGCGCGCCAAGATGAAAAAAGGCGTGGATACGCTTGCCAACGCAGTTAAAGTTACCCTAGGACCGCGTGGGCGCAACGTTGTGCTGGATCGTGGCTTCGGTAGTCCGACCATCACCAAGGATGGCGTAACGGTTGCCAAGGATATTGATTTGGAAGACAAATTTGAAAATATCGGAGCGGACTTGGTAAAAGAAGTCGCGTCCAAAACCAATGATGTGGCGGGCGACGGCACAACCACGGCGACTATTTTAGCGCAAGCAATGATTGCCGAGGGCATAAAAAACGTAACGGCCGGAACGAATCCTCTGGCAATTAAGCGTGGCATTGAAAAGGGCGTGGAAGCAATTATTGAAAAGCTCAAAAAAAATTCCAAGAAGATTGAGACCACCGCGGAAAAAGCGCAAGTCGCCAGCATTTCCGCAAATGATGCGGAAATTGGAAAATACATTGCTGAAATTATGGAAGAGGTCGGAGACGAGGCGCCGATTAATGTGGAAGAATCACAGACGTTTGGCGTCAAGAAGAACGTGGTGGAAGGTATGGAGTTTGACAAGGGCTACATCAGCCACTATATGGTGACGAACTCCGATCGCATGGAGGCCGAACACGATGAATCGCCAATTTTGATTACGGACAAAAAGATCTCCAGCATCCAGGAAATTCTGCCGGTCTTGGAAAAACTCGCGCAGACCGGAAAGAAGGACCTGGTCATCATCGCGGAAGACTTGGAGGGCGAAGCACTGGCGACACTCGTTGTCAATAAACTGCGTGGCACATTGAATGTATTGGCGGTCAAAGCACCGGGATTTGGCGATCGGCGCAAGGAGATGTTGCAGGACATTGCGATATTGACCGGAGGAAAAGTGATTTCCGAAGAAGTCGGCTTGAAACTGGAAAACACCGAGCTGACGATGTTGGGAAGCGCACGCAAGGTGGTTGCCACCAAGGAGTACACCCGTATTATTGAGGGCAAAGGCAATGAGAGCGACATCAAAGCGCGCATTGAGCAGATTAAAAAATCGATAGAGCAGTCAGACTCCGATTTTGACAAGGAAAAATTGCAGGAACGTCTGGGCAAGCTCTCATCAGGCGTTGGCGTATTGGAAGTTGGCGCCGCAAGCGAAGTGGAAATGAAGGAGAAGAAGCACCGCATTGAAGATGCGCTATCAGCAACGCGCGCCGCGATTGAAGAAGGTGTTGTTGTTGGCGGTGGCGTTGCGCTTCTGCGGACATTGCCCGCGCTCAACGAAGTCAAAGTGGACGGCGAAGAAAAAGTCGGTCTTGCCATTTTACGTCGCGCAATTGAAGAGCCGCTTCGTCAGATAGCAGAGAACGCGGGAAAAGACGGTGCCGTGGTCGTTGAAGAAGTAAAAAAGAGCAAGGGCAATTACGGCTATAACGCGGCAACGGACACGTACGAAGATTTGGTTGAGTCCGGCATCATTGATCCGGCGAAGGTGACGCGTACGGCACTGGAGAACGCCGCATCCATTGCCGCAATGTTCCTGACAACCGCAGTCGTAGTCACTGACATTCCGGAGAAGAAGGATGCGCATGAGCCTGACATGTCCGGCATGGGCGGCGGCATGGGTATGGGCGGTATGATGTAAAAATTGTAGAAACAAAAAAACAACCCCAATCAGGGGTTGTTTTTTTGTAGACATGTGCTAGGTTGGTACGTTGAGCACATACTGTGTCCAATCTTAATATTTTAACGCATAATGCACAGGAGATTTATTTTTTTTGAATCCCAACTCTTAAAACTATTAGGCTGACGGACAAAACACTTGACACCCCTTACAAGAAGCGTTATACTGCGTGAGCTGGTTACAAAACGCCAATTCCATGTGGAAAAGACGTGGAAAACCTGCTGATCATAAATACAGAGCTTCAAACCCTACGGGGGATACGCTATGCGAACCACTACTTTATCTTCTCCTAAGTCAGGCGGTTAAATCCCCTCGTGTTTTTTGGACGCGAACCGCTTGCAAGCGGTTTTTTTGACGCTCGTTTTCATGGATTTCAGCATGTAGCTCACAAGCAATGCTTGTTGGCTGCTCCACTGAAAATTCAGAAACCGGAAATACTGATTGTACGTTGACAACTACATACAACAAGAATCAACACATTGAAAACTATCTAAATAAGAGTTTTCAAATCTAGTCAGAGAGATGCAAATCTCTCAGTCGAGCAAGTACGACATACAATTGCAATACGTATGTCAGGATAATCAAAAGAGTATACGGTGGATGCCTCGACACGAAAAGCCGACGAAGGACGTAGCAACCTGCGATAAGCCTCGGGGAGGTGGTAAGCAACCTGTGATCCGTGGATTTCCGAATGGGGCAACCCATCTTGAGTCATGTCAAGATATCATCGCCTGAATACATAGGGCGGTGAAGGGCACCCGCTGAAGTGAAACATCTCAGTAAGCGGAGGAAAAAAGAACAATAATGGGCGATAGGCGTTTGTTCTCATTTTGGGAACAAGTGCCTATTGTCTTGTGATTCCCCGAGTAGCGGCGAGCGAAAGGGGACAAGCCTAAACCGTAGCAGTGGTTGGTTTTGCCGGATGGAGAGCTTTTAGCTAGCCTGAAACGCGAGACCGTTGCAAGGTACAAGCCGTTGCTGCTGCGGGGTTGTGAAATGATGACGTTCGGGCGCTTGTACGCTCGAGGTAAAGTTAATACTTCCTTAGTAGAAAGGGTTGGAATGCCCTGCCAGAGAAGGTGAAAGCCCTGTACGCGAAAAGGGTAAGCGCTTTACGGTTATTGTCTTCAAGTACCACGGGACTCGAGAAACCCTGTGGGAATCCGGCGTGACTATGCGCCAAGGCTAAATACTTTTCGTGATCGATAGTGAACTAGTACCGTGAGGGAAAGGTGAAAAGCAGGCCGGTGAGGCCGATGAAATAGTATCTGAAACCGTATACTTACAAGGAGTGGGAGTCCCAATTTATTGGGATGACCGCGTGCCTATTGAAGAATGAGCCAACGAGTTTGTGCATGCTGCATGTTTAAGCTCTACGGAGCGAAGGCGCAGGGAAACCGAGTCTTAACCGGCGTATGTCCCGATTTATCGGGCATGAGCAGTATGCACAAGACCCGAAACCGGGTGATCTAACCATGGTCAGGATGAACCCTGATGATAAGTCAGGGGAAGGTCCGAACCCACGCGCCGTGCGACACGCGGGGATGAACTGTGGTTAGGGGAGAAATTCCAATCGAACTCGGTAATAGCTGGTTCTCCTCGAAATAGCTTTAGGGCTAGCCTTGAATTATATGCATCCTGGTGGTAGAGCACTGGATGGGAAGTGGGGGGTAACCTACCCTTTCCAATCAAACTCCGAATGCCGGGAATGTAGATTCGGGAGTCAGACAGTGGGGGCAAAGCTCCACGCGTCAAAAGGGAAACAGCCCAGACCCTCGTCTAAGGTCCCAAAATTGTCATTAAGTGTAAAAGGTGGTGTTGTGACTCAAACAACCAGGAGGTTGGCTTAGAAGCAGCCATCCTTTAAAGAAAGCGTAATAGCTCACTGGTCAAGTTGTTTCGCGCCGAAAATGTACCGGGGCTCAAATGACGTACCGAAGACAGGGATTTTTCGATTTATCGGAAAATGGTAGAGGAGCATTCCAAGTGCGGCGAAGTCGTATCGTAAGGTACGGTGGAGCGCTTGGAAGAGAGAATGTTGGCATGAGTAGTATAAAGGCGGGTAAGAACCCCGCCCACCGTAAGCCTAAGGTTTCCATGGGCAACGCAAATCGGCCCAGGGTTAGTCGGTCCTAAGGTCAACCCGAAAGGGGTAGCCGATGGATGAGCAGGTTAATATTCCTGCACTTGTATGTGTTTTCGATGGGGTGACGGAGTGCAAAGGTCATAGCGTTTTTTGGCTATAGGCGTTGCTGGCGAAGTAAGTGTGTGTCCCAGGCAAATCCGGGACACGTGAAGCGCTGAACGTTGGCAGAAGGGAAAGCTCTCGGGCAGACCCGATTGTGGTGAATGCACTCCCCAGAAAACCCTCTAGAGCTAAGCACATGCAATCCGTACCGCAAACCGACACAGGTAGGCGAGTTGAGTATACGACGGTGCACGAGATAACCCTCGTTTAGGAACTCGGCAAAATAGCGGCCGTAACTTCGGGATAAGGCCTGCCCCGAGCAATCGGGGCCGCAGCGAAAGATGTCAAGCGACTGTTTATCAAAAACACAGGTCTCTGCAAACTCGTAAGAGTATGTATAGGGGCTGATGCCTGGCCAGTGTCCGAACGTTAAGGGGAGAGGTGAAACCCTTCGGGGCGTAGCTTTGATCCGAAGCGCGGATGAACGCCGGCCGTAACTATAACGGTCCTAAGGTAGCGAAATTCCTTGTCGGGTAAGTTCCGACCTGCACGAATGGCATAACGACTTGACAACTGTCTCAACGAGGGACTCGACGAAATTGCAATGTGCGTGAAGATGCGCACTACCCGCGGCTAGACGAAAAGACCCCGTGAAGCTTTACTACAACTTGATATTGGATTAGGGTTCTGCATGTTCAGGATAGGTGGGAGACTTCGGTCAACCTTGAGATACCACCCTTGCAGTGTCTTAATTCTAACTTACCGCCGTAGCAGTGGCGGGAGGACAGTATCTGGTGGGTAGTTTAACTGGGGCGGTTGCCTCCTAAAATGTAACGGAGGCGTTTACAAAGGTTGGCTAGGGTCCAATGGAAACGGACTTGATAGTGCAAAGGCATAAGCCAGCTTTACTGCAAGACCTGCAAGTCGAGCAGTTGCGAAAGCAGAACTTAGTGATCCGACCGTACGACGTAGGACGGCGGATGCTCAACGGATAAAAGCTACTCCGGGGATAACAGGCTGATCCCGCCCAAGAGTCCATATCGACGGCGGGGTTTGGCACCTCGATGTCGGCTCATCGCATCCTGGGGGTGGAGAAGCTCCCAAGGGTTTGGCTGTTCGCCAATTAAAGCGGTAC
>PEYJ01000005.1 GCA_002774425.1 Parcubacteria group bacterium CG08_land_8_20_14_0_20_48_21
CGCGGTTGCGCGGATACGAGGGATTATAGGAACCGATGATGAGCAGTTTCTTGTTGTTCATAGCGTTACACGCCCAATCCATTGCAAAATACGTTCTGCGCGCTTCTCCCAGGTGTACGTTGCTACGATTTCCCGCGCACGGATTGCTTTTTGCTGCATGCTTTCGCGTTGTGACAAAACAAAATTTATTTTTTCCGCAAGATTATGCGCATTGTCGGGTGCGCAAAAGGTGCAGGATGTTTCATCCAGTATTTCTCTCATGCTCGGCAAGTCGGACGCAATGATTGGCACGCCGCTTGCCATATACTCAAAAGTCTTGAGCGGACTCATATAATACGCGTAGTGCGCTTTTTTTGGAAAAGGCATCAGAAGCACATCAGCAGCCCTTTGGTATATGGCGAGCAAGTGTTGATTTTTTCTGCCAAACAAATATACTTGATCCGCGACATCCGCTTCTTTCGCTTCGCGTCGGTAGCGCGCAATGTCTTTTTCATTTCCACCAACTGCGACAAATCGTATCTGCGTATGCAATTCTTTCAGTGCCTCAAGAATGGTGTGTATGCCCTTGTCAACCCCCATCGTCGTATAACTGCCGGTATACAGCAGCATGACGCTTTGGTGAAGTTTTTTCTTGAGAGCATTATCTATGTCCAACTGCGCTCGGGCGTCTTCTTTGGAGATGGTAAGGGCAAACACGCCCAAATCAATGCCGTTTGGCGCAACGAGTATGTTACGCTCTTCAAAACCACTTGCAACAAACCGTCGTTTGATATGGGAATTGGTGGTAATAATGCCGTTCGCCTTACGTAAAAAACGCACGTAGAGTTTTTCTCTGCGCTTCGGCAGCCAGTCGTGGCATTCATACACCGTCTTTTTTCCGCGCAAGCGCATGAGCCATACGACTTCCGGTTGGCGGGTCAGCACAACCGTATCATCGTCTATCCGCATCACTCCTACCCGCAGCGCGTAGACGAGCGTTTGCAACCAGTACGCCCAAGCCCCGATATACGGGCTCCAACGTATGCAGTCAGGCAAGGTAAGTTTTTGCACACGGAAATTGTGTGCAATGCCATAGTAGGTAAAGACATCTTCTTTAAGAGCATTACGCCTTGTGGGTACAATCAGTGCAACAGACACGCCACGCTGCGCATAACACGCACACATCTTGGCAATCTGATAGCCGTGCGCTTTTTCGGTCGGCATACGCGCGTTGGCAAGATACAGTAATTTCATATTATTTGAAGGTATACACGGTAAATGATCCGATATCGGCTACCGGCGTAAGATACGATTCGCCGTCCAGATGCCATGTTGGTTCACGATTCCTGTCCCACACAATGTACTCAAGCCTGTAGCGCTCGGCAGCCGCTAAAAAACCTTCTTGCTCCACTAATGCCCGCAAACGCACCACATCGGTAATTTCACTTTCTGGAGGTGTTGCGGGAGGCAATGCGGTTGACCGATGCAATAATGTTTTTATTTTTTGCACTTGCCGTTCATGCCCCCGTTCATCAATATAGTGTACGCCCCATAGCGCACGTTCGTTTGCGAGAACAAACTCCCGATTGAATGACTTTTGAAAAAACGTACTGATCACGAAGCGTTCTTTCACTTCGCTGTCAGAGAGAAAAAAAAGATTCGCCTCACGCGTGTAGAACACGTTGTTGTGCGTATATGCCGGGATATAACGGCTCAATTGCTGATCGGCATATACCACACTTTCCTTTGGCGTATGCGTCTGTAACCAGTGAAAGAGCGGCGCGTACGTTTGCACATACCATTCCGTTGGTGTGGGGACGGACTGCTTTGCAACGACTTGCGGCACGCGCCACAAAGAAAACGGGATGCCCACCGTACCAGCCGCAATCAGAAAAAATGTTCCCCAAAACTTTTTTTGCGCCGCAAGCGAACGGTAGACGATTCCCGCCAGATATGCCGCGAGCAGCACCGCGCCAAACAACGCCGCCATGAGATAATGGCTTGAAAATTCCAAGTTTTTTCCCGTCAGCACGTGCTGATTGACCGCAATAATACCTGCGGCCGCGATACTCGCGGCAAATATGTTCAAGATATCGCGTTGGAACATTTTAGCAGAGAAGAGTATGCCCCAAAGTATGAGCGTTCCGGTTGCAGCGGCAACAATAACCATACCGGAAGGAGTGTGCGTGTGAATCAATCCAAGACGCATGAGTGATTCCTTATAAAACGGGTTTTGCATGCTGCGTACGAGCGAGAAAAAATAGGGTATGCCCAGTATGCCGCCTCCCGCAAGCATGTACGCATAGGGCTTGAGCGCAAAGGAACGATATACGAACTTAGCCGCCACAAGAAATATGCCGAGTGCCACGAGCGTATAGGTCCAATGATACGGGTAAAAATTAAATTGCGCCCCAAGCGCCAAAGCGGCAATGGCCAAGAAATAACGGCGGGGCGATTTGAGGTATGACACGACCGCATACCAAAAGAGGAGAAAAAACAGAAAAGTAAATTGCGGCGAAGGCGCGCGGTTAAAATCTTCAAAAAAAATCCCTAGATGCAGCACAAGCGCCGTCAGGAGCGCAAGACTGGTTGAGTTGGTGAGTTTATAGGCAATGCCGTAGGTGAGCAGCGCGAGTATCGCCGGAAAGAGGAAATCAAAGAACTGATATCCTCGCGCGTGATCGGAAAAAAACCATAAGGTCGCGTGCGCCTCCAGATAATCGGGAAGCCAGAACTGCATGGGACTGCCGTCTTTATGTTCAAAAAGATACGGATTCGTCAAAAAAACATGTCCATCCAGCGCATCCCGGGCGCGCGTCATATAATAGAGCTCGTCATCATTGTTTATGGGGTAGACACCCGCAAAGGCATCCCCCATTGCGCGGATGTTGCTGAGTTGCGGTACTGCCGTTGCCGCGCCTATGGTTAGTGCCAGCAGCAATGCAGGGAGATGCAGGCGTATAAAACTTTTTCGCATATTCATGTTTTCTTTGCCAACACAAATACATTATCCCGAACGTTGATCGGCAAGGTCAGACGGGAAAAAGGCTTACGTGCCACAAGCCCCGCCAGGGTTTCCCACAGCGGAATCTTCTGCCAGTTGTACAGCGTCTTACAGACATACGCGAGTGAAAACTTCTTGCCGATCTTCCTTTTTTCCATAACCTGAAATCCGGTTTGGGTAAGTAATAGTGAGAGATTGGCGGTGGAAAAGTAAAAGAGGTGTTCCGGAGGAATGAGCATATTCCATCGTCTGCCAAGCAGACGCGCCCAAAGGCTGCTCATGTCAACGGTATTGATCGCCACAACACCCCCGATGCGTAAGAGTCTATGGACTTCGGCAAGGGTAGCGCGCGGATTCGGTACATGTTCCAATACATCCCACATGGTTACCACATCAAAAAAATCCGACTCTGCAGCTTCTCGCAAATTTCCGCCTGTCATACGGTGTCCGCGCGCCCGAGCTTCGCGGGCGGCAAACGGAGAAATATCGCTGCCGTAGGTTGTCCAACCGGTATGCCGCGCAATATCTAAAAAATAACCGGTAGCGGCGCCAACGTCAAATAAGCGGCGTCCGGAGGTTGCTTTCCCAAGCACGGATAGGTAGTGCAAAAATACCTTGCGCATGGGTTCTTTATCACGGTCATAATTCAAATAGCCATGATCATTGCCCTTTCCCTGAAAATAAGCTTCACTGTAGAGAACAGCTGCGTCTTGGGGAATGGGCCATACGAATGCGAGACTGCAATCCATGCAACGGTAAATGGTATACCCGCGCTTCACGCAAAACTTCCGCACATTTGTTGAGGCGCAGATAGAGCACGTTATGACTTTTTCCATAACGAACGTAAAAAAAATACGATCGGCAAGCGTATACCTTCACGTATGATTTGCCGTGATAATTTTGATTCACCTTCCCGCCGCTCGTGGAACATGATGGGTATTTCACAAGCGCGAGCGCCATACTCGCGCACCGAGCGCACTTTAAACTCTATTTGATATGCGTAACCACCCGACCCTATTTTGGTAAAATCAACCTTTTCAAGAAGCTCCCGCCGCACACCGATAAATCCCGCGGTCAAATCCCAAAGTTGCATGCGCGTGAGCGTCCGCGCATAAAGGTTGCCAAACTTGCTCAAAAGCATCCGCCAACGTTCCCACGTGGCAACGCCGCCTCCGCGCACATAGCGTGAGCCGATAGCAAGATCATATGCGCGTAACGATCGCAGCAAATCCGGAATATATTTTGGATCATGCGATCCGTCCGCATCCATGGTAATGACGTTCCGTACATTACGGTCATGTGCAAGCCGCGAAAGGATATCTTTGTACGCCGCGCCGAGCCCTTCTTTTTTCTTGCGTTCTACAAGCGAGAGTTGCGGCAAATCGCGCATGAGTTCCCTCACCTTTTCCGCCGTGGCGTCCGGTGAGTTGTCATCCACCACAACGATATGAGCATCCGGCACGACCGCGCATATCTCGGGAATGATGATTCCTATATTTTCTTTCTCATTATAGGTTGGGATGACAACAATATCGTACATACCACGTAAGATTAGCAAAGAATCACTCATTACACAACAATCAAAATAAACAATCGCCAGCCCGCTCACTGGCGATACTCAACCATTTATTGCTCACTATGACTTGCGTTCTGTGATTGATGATTGATGATTGCCTGAACCGCTTGCACCAGTTCCTTGTGCCGCACTCCGTTTGACGCGATCATGCCCTTTTCCATGAACGGCGTCTTTTTGCCGAATTGCAATGTATTTCCCTCCAGATCCGTAATGCGCCCGCCGGCTTCTTGCAAAATGAGAGCTCCCGCCGCCACATCCCATTCCCCCATTTTTGAGGTCGCCGCAACATAAATATGCGCCCGTCCTTCGGCAAGCGTCGCCAGCTTTAATCCCGCACTTCCCATGGGCGCATAATCGCCAATGCCCAAGATATCGCGTACCCCTGCTTCCGTTTTGCCCAAATGAAAACGGCTCACGAGAATTTTTTGTTTTGTAAAATCGTATGCCGCATCAACATGCAGCTGCTCGCGCTTGTTCTGGTAGAGTTTCCACGCGCCCTGCCCTCGTAGAGCGCTATACAGGATATCGGTTGTGGGTTGATACACAAAACCCCCAACAAGAACGCCTTTTTCCAAAACACCGATCATAACCGAAAAATCTCCCGTTTCGTCAATAAAATCTTTTGTGCCATCCAGTGGATCAATAATGAAAAGCCGTTCAAAAGAACCGGGATGCTGAACTTTCCAGGACTCTTCCGAAAGCAACCCATACCCGTCCACACCGCCCAATGCTTCAAGCAGTATTTTTTCAGAAGCAAAATCCGCTTCGGTTACGGGATTATTCCGCGATTTCTCGGTTATCGTATACACACCCCCATAAAACGCAAGCGCGGCATGTCCTGCCTCGCGTATACTTCGTTCTATGAGCTGTGCAAGACGCTGATCCATAGTATGGCGCTATGCTAAAAGTTTTTGCAAAAGCCTCTGGTCATTTTCATAGAAACGGGTAATCCGCTGACGATCTTGATCCGAAACCGCGTACGCATTGGTAGTTCCCCGGCGTAATACTGTATCAAGCGTATAAGCATTCAGCCCAAGACGTTTGAGAGCCTTGACCAGCATCCGTCCAAAAGCGTTGCGCATAAGCGCATGATACAGAGCCAGTGAATGTTTGAACCATATCGCGTTTCTCGCACCCGATGTATTGTACTTGTAATAAAGTCCCTGGGGAGTAAATGTTGCATCCACGCCAAGATAGCGGTAGAGTTCGCGTATCACTTGTTGTGGATTTTTTTGTATATCCTCATACCGCGTAATATGGAGCTGGTTGCGTGGAAAGAGTTTGAGATACGCCGCGAGGTATTTTCCGTACATCCCCTCTTCCAAAAGTTCCGGATAGCGCTTCAGAATATCCTGCAACGCATCAGTTTTGCGTATCTTGCCTTTGGAGAGCATGTGTTGCAAAGCCGATACGGCACGCGCTACGGGATCGCGCAGACACACAATCAGCTTAACCTGCGGAAAATCTTCATATATGCGCTTGGCAGCTTGGGTACTCGTAAGATATGAGGTGCTGAATTCTCCGCGGATTTTTTCGTTGCCGCATATAGTGAAATGCGCCGCGTACGCGGCAAGTCCTTGGTCATAGAGATTATCGGTTGAAAAAAAGTGCGTTTCTTTGCTGTGCGCGCCGCAAATATCAGGGTGTTCCGTAAGACATTTAAACACCCAGGAAGTCGCGCATTTTCTTCCGCCAATGCCAATAAAATTAACCCGCAAACGATCTTGCGTAGCCGCGTCACTCATACAGCACGTCTACCTAAATAAACAAGGTGCGGATTGGCAAGTTTTTTTCCGGTTAGGAAAGATTCCGCCTTGTTAAAAATCCTCTTTGCTCCGTAAAACACATTTTTGTCTTTTTGCATATACGTACCCTCACATCGTAATGTCGTAAAACCCGCATGTTCCATGAGTTCCCGCAGCTTTGCATCAGTAAATCGGTTGACGTGCTGCACCCGATGAAAAATACAGCCGCAATCAGGGCAGATCACTTTATATTTGTCCAGATTTTCTTTGTTTGGTGTGGTAATAAAAACACATCCATCCGGTTTTACAATACGGTAGAGCTCGGCGAGTACATAGGGTAGTACATCTATCGGAACATGTTCCACCATTTCGAGCGAGTACACCATATCATAGGCAGCGCTAGCAAGTGTGAGATCGGGCATTCCTTGCAAAAGATCCGCCCCGCGAAAAAGCGTTTCATGTGCAAAACGTTTCCTGCAGGTTTGGACGGAGTCAACAGACGTATCGCGACCTTCACACGGATATCCTTCTTTGAAAAGATGTGCCATCAACCCACCTCCTCCACAACCGTAATCAAGGTTCTTGCCGTTTTTTTTAAGATGGCACTTTGTGTATTTTACTACAACATCTCCAACCTCTTTTGCGTAGGAAAGATCAAGTAGCCCCTTATTGGCAACAAAATAATCCCAGAATCGATTGATCTTTTCCTGGTTCCATACAACTTCGTGCTTGTTGAATTCCGGCGTTTGATGCATCATACAAGCATAGTATGAGTTAGAGATCCGCTTGTGAGAGTGTCGCGCCCTCTATCCGATCATCGTGGAGATAGGAGAGAAACCGCTCAAGTACCACTGTGAGGTGGCTTAGTTGTGCCAGTGTTTTGACATACGGACTTCCACCAACCATGAGCTCTGATGAATGGATCATAAATTGGATATAGGGTAGTTTTTTTCTTTTTGCAACAGCGTATATCTGCCGCAGATCGGCAAATGTCGTTTCCGGAAAGATGCGGCACCAGCGTTTGCGGAAAAAACCCGTGCGCACAATCGTCATAGGTACTTCCAAAAGCCCGCTTGATCCCACTGTGCGCACGTCCTGTGCCGATACCACATACGGTTTGAGCGGCGCTCCTCTAAAATCAGGTCCGCCTGTGCCGTTTTCTTTTCCCTTAAAGCCTTTCCAGTTGATGTAGGGCGTAACCGAACTGTCCACTGTGTAGCCAAGGCGGACGAGCAGAGGCACCATGTGTTCACCAAGTCCCCACCGACCTGCCCGAAAGCTGGTTGGCCGCTCACCAAGCATTGCGGTAATTTTTTCGGTGAGTGCAAGCAATTTTTGTTCCAGCACATCTGTTGCAAGCTCATGGGGAAATGTTTGTACGCCTTGATAATCTTCTTCGCTCAAGGGCGGGGTAGTCCAGGGATGCAAATGCGCACCCACTTCGGCAACTCCCGTAGTATGCCATGTTTTGAGTACGGACGCAATTGACAGGTTATTTGCCACCTCATACGTCACCAGGTACGTCGGCGTAAACCCGTATCGCGCGCACAACTCCTGAAACCCGGGCAAATATTCAAGATTTTTGAGTG
>PEYJ01000006.1 GCA_002774425.1 Parcubacteria group bacterium CG08_land_8_20_14_0_20_48_21
TCGTTACATCCGCGACATTTTGCGTCATGTCCGGCCCGTCAAAGGTCCAGTGACCGACAAGACCCGACGAGAGCGGGTCGCGCGGGGTAACGTTCACTGTCGCGGCACCGAGGGCGTAGAGCGTATAGAGGTAGTAAAAACCTCCTACGATGAGCGCGAGGAAAAGGAGGATTTCAAGTTTTTTTAATGAGGTATGCGAGAACATAGATCAATTTGCCGACATCGCAAGTATAATGGACTGGCAAATCCATCCAATTGAAGCTAAAACACTGTCTTGACAGGCAGTCCACCTTAAAGACCAAAGGACTCGCGATGTATAAAGGAATGCGAATACTCAATTGTTATGTAACGATACCACGTATTACCTCACTCGTCCAAATGGGTGTGGATAAGACCATATCAATCGGTTACGCAGTAAGACATAGTTAGGGATTTCCGACTGGGTGGGAGTGACTGCGTTGGTAGTGTGGTAAATAACAGAAGTGGTAATGCGGATATGACAAGGGGAAATGAACAATGCTCAAGGTTACGACTTCGTAAGTCAAGATCCATGGACTTACGCAGTCAAGAAATGCAACTACCCAATCTGTGGACATTGAGAGACCGAGAGACTTACGAGGTCAAGAAGTCAGATTTAAAAAAGTCTTTTTGCTTCGTTCCAGAACGCAGGATTGTTCTGTGTTGTTTTTAGCCAGTACCACCACTCAACCCCCCAGAGATAGCCTTCCGTAAAGCCGGTTTTTGGCGCAAAGGCAAGCGTCTTTTGAAAACGGCGAAGGTCAAACGACGTAAACTGTTCTGCAAGTGTCAACTTATCCAATTCTTTCTGCCGCGCCCCCCACGGCTCGCCTTGCAGTTCGGAAATGATGACGCGTGTGCCGTAGAATTTTTCCAAAAGCCACGCCCGCGCCGTATAATAGACCGGCGGTATAACATAGCTCACATGCCCTATGTAGGGGTTCCACACACGCTTATAGAGTGTCGTACCCAACACATCCTCTCCTGCCGACCCCGTATGCAGCCAGGTGCTTAATTCTCCGCTGTCCGTTACCATAATAGGACGCGCGTCCAGCGTGCGCACAATTGCCACCTCGCGCTCTAAAAATTCACGGCTTATGCCGGTACACTCGCCAAACAAGGTTAAGAGCGGCTCATTTTCCACCTGCCACATACCAATATTGTCATATTTGGCAAAATGTTCAACTTCTTTTTTAAGTATCGCCAATACTTTTTCACGCTTCTGCTCTTCCGTAAGACTGCGTATCCACGAAGGATCGTGGCATTCCGGCCAGCGCGCCGTTCTTCTGCCAATAATCAGCACGACACTTGCGCCGCGTTTTGCCGCCTCGGTAATCTGCCAATCATAGTCGTTCCAGTCATATATGCCTTCTTGCCGTTCTATGCCATCCCAATAGGTGTTGACGCGTACCTGCCGCACACCAAGATCATCCAGTACCGCCGTATATGCCTCGCGCCAATCAAGCCCGAGTTTTTCAGCAAAGGGTTTGGAGAATGTTACACCCCATTGTATGTTTCCCTGCGAAAAATTAAAAAGAAAGAGAGAAACGTAGCACAAACCAGACAGCACACCTACGAGCGTGATTCTTAAAGTAATTTTTGCCATTTTTTTCATAGGAGAGGATGCGATGAATTACCGCTTTGGATTTCTCTATTGGATCCCGCCTTCGCGGAGATGACAGAGGGGGGGGTGCGAAAATGACAGAAGTGGTTGTGACCAGTGGGATATTTTCAACTCATGGAATACAGCATGCTCAAGGTTACGACCTCGTAAGTCACCGTCCATGGACTTACGAGGTCAAAATACAGATACCCAATGTGCGGACTTCGCAAGTTCCGAAGAGCTTGCGAAGTCAAAAAATACGTATGCTCAAGGTTACGACTTCGTAAGTCACCATCCATGGACTTATGACGTCAAGCAATGCGGGATACTCTATATGTGGACATCGTAAGACCGAGGGGTTGACGATATCATATCATTGCTTTTATTTTCTTGATACCCATGCCAACCAACGTAACGGCAACGAGCAGCACCGTCCAAAGCAACACTACCGTAACCCATGCTTTGAGGATAGCGGCATCAACATACACCGCAGGCAGAATGAGCACGAGCGAGAACAGCATACCCGATACATAATCCAAGGGCAGTGGTCCAATCCATTTTTTATGCCATACGACATACGACGCTTCAAAACGGTTGAGTCCGTAATGCGGATTCACGATAAACCATAAAAAATCCCATACGATATCAAATAAGAAGAAGAGTGAGAGTACCCATAATTCCCCTTCCCACGACCATTGCGCACCGGAAAAAAAAGGGAAATGCAACAGCGCGAGCACAAAACCGAATATCGCGGCATGATAGCCGGTAAGCTCTTTGCCGCCCATTATTTTTGCATAGAGCCGCGCGTACCACTTGCCCGCATGCGGTCGCCACGTAGGCAGTTTTTTCGCCCAGCCGTGCCGCCCTTCTATCTGCACTTCCAGAAGGGCAAGAAAAAAAGCGAGAACGAAGAGGTAGGTGAAAAAGGAAAGTGAGAACATAGGTGCGTATGGTTAAATATGTGGCTTGCGAGTTGTAGCTTTCGGGCAGAAAAAAGAGCTAAAGGAATGCATGGATTCCCGCCTTCGCGGGAATGACATTTTTATTTCTGTCATTCCCATGCAGACGGGAATCTATATAAAATCCATGGACTTACGAGGTCAAAATACAGATACCCAATGTGCGGACTTCGCAAGTTCCGAAGAGCTTGCGAAGTCAAAAAATACGTATGCTCAATGTGTGGACATCGTGAGACCGATGGACTTACGAGGTCAAGAAATCCATGCTATGACACGGAAAGTAGCGCGAGACCTGCGACAATCAACACAAACGCCGCAATTTTTTTCCGCAGTATTTTTCCCTGAACATGCTCGCGCACGCGCTTATACTTTTTTCCGACAAGGGTGATGAAAAAGAACAGAAAAATATATTTTAATCCTTGCAATACCGTCGTGAGCACCACGCTGCCAAGCGCAATCGCGTAGTGCTGCAAAAATACGCCAGCCGCACCCGTACCCTGACCGAGCAGTACCATTTTCGTATTCGCCTGCGCCCGACGACCCTTATGAAAATTTTTTTTGAGCTCGTCTCTAAAGGGCGGATAGGCCAAGAGCGGCAACACCACCGCAGCGCCTCCCACGCGAATCCAAATAAGTCCGCTTACAAAAGGTTGCGTTTCATACACCACTTTTGCCAGAAAAAATGACGCGCCAAACGCAAGCGCCGCGAGCACCATCCACCCTTCCGCTCTCCCCTTGCGCTTCCAGATACGCGCCGACCATTGGAGAAAGGCATTGGTTTTTGTTTCCGTATGCGCAAGCGCCATGGTGCCGCCGACCAACAAAGCAAAAGCGGCAAGCTGCGGCAACGTGAGCCTTTCCCGCAAAAAAGCCATGGCGAGCAGTAAGGTAGCAACCGGCATTAAACCGTCAACGCCCGCCACAACGCGCGAAGCATCGCCGCGCGTAAGGGCAACATAAAAAAAGAATAGCGCCGCGCTAAAAAATGCTCCTGACGCAATGTTGAGCGGAAGCTGGTCCCACCCGGGCCAATGGAGCGCAAACGGCGCCGCAACGACAATAATCGCGCCCAAGACGCTCGCTAAAAACATGTACACGCGGGGGCTTGAGAGATACTCGGTTACTACCAGCTTGTCAACCAGCGCCGCAAGTGCAAGCAAGGTATACGCGATAACCG
The DNA here is from genome assembly GCA_002774425.1 of Parcubacteria group bacterium CG08_land_8_20_14_0_20_48_21. Classification (GTDB taxonomy): domain Bacteria; phylum Patescibacteriota; class Patescibacteriia; order UBA1544; family UBA1544; genus UBA1544. The sequence continues at coordinate 3,758 of PEYJ01000006.1, forward strand.
CCACAGAAATCCAGAGCATAAAAAACAGCATCTAGAACAGAGAATATAGAATATGGGAAGCATGTAGGAAGAATGCGGGAGTTTATTTATTCCCTATGTACCATATTCTATATTCTCTGTATTTTCTTCAAGTAATTTTTGAATAGTATAAGTACCCAGTTGTTCCGCCCCCAAGTACCCCTGCATCGCGGCATCCGCCAACCAACCGGCATTTACCCAGTCAAACAACCACTCGTGCGCGTACGCGGGATTTTCCTGATCCAACCCCGCGCCAATGGCGCGCAGCCATCGCCGATTGTACTTTTCTTGACTGCCGATAGGGGGAGCAATGATGAGCGGGATGCCCAACGCGCAGTAAAAGGAAAGCTCGCTCGGCTTGGTCCACAAAATATCCGTTTCGCGCAGCGCGCTGTTAAATTTTGCGAAATACACGCTTTTAGACTCCGCAAAAATAATGGAGACACTTTTCCCCATTTCTTTTCGCAAACCATGGGCAAGGATATTTTTGCGAAAGTAGCTGCTCACATCATTGTGAATACCCGCAACGAGTATGAGGCGCACACTCCCCTGCGTAAGCTTGGCACGAAGACTGGCAATGATCGCGCCGCCAATTTCCCTCTGCGCGCCTACACCGCCAACCGCAAACATAATGGTAAGCGGTTGCGCAACTTTTTTTGGCAGCTTCCCTAAATGTTCACTAATGGAAGCTTGGTAGTTTTTCCGAAACACCCCCTGTCCGTCTAACGCAACCAGACGCCGCGCGAGATCGTGTTGCAGCGTTTCTCTTTTTTCCGTGCCAATGTTATCCGTTGGCAACGGAAACCCCACATACTTGATACGCTCTTTTGGCACGCCGTATAATTTGAGCCGCTCTACGACGCGCCTGCTTGGCGCAAGATAGGTAATGACGCTTGTCGCGGGTTTGAGCGGAGCCCACGCGCGGCTTACATCCGCGTCACAGCACACCAAATATATTGGCCCGGGGTACTGATGCTCCTCCGCCATAAACGCGGGTATAAAAAACGTCGTCACCAGCGGCAGTGGATTTTTTGCGAGCTTTTGTATGAGCGCGCTCCCCCACCCCTTGCGTATGAGTTGGTAGACCTGACGCAGCTGGAGCGTCGGTTTGCTCAAATCCCGTTTAGGATAAAAAGGATCAATCGCCTGCAAGGAGTCAAACAGCTCAAACGCCACGTTGCCGATGAGCGGCGTTTTCTTAAACCGCGATATTTTTTCATACACTTCACGGCTCTGTTTCCAAATTGAACGATCGTGATGCGAAATTCCCGGGTAGGTATTCGCATTCAAAATATCCCCTGGAAACGCAAGAGAGCGTAAAGGATAGGCTGCGCGCTGATGGCCGTAGCCCATATCCACCGCAACCACCCAAGCTTTTGGTTTTTTACTTTTTTTTGCGCTGCGCATGCCCCTAGTATACCGTAAAATCATAAAACATGAAATATAAAGTTCATCACCATTCCGGCTGACGTGCGATTGTAGAAAAGCAGATAAAAAAGAGATGTGGATCTACCGCATCTCTTTGGAAAAAAGAACATCATATAAAGGTTCGATTTTGCGCCCGCATAGAGGACACACGTAGATGCTCTTTGGCTCCTGACCGAAACCCGGTTTGCCCACACATCGCTTTTCCATCCTTCCCATACAGCCTTTTTCCCCACACACGAGCTTGATACGCACTTGCATCATTTGTTTCCTTTCTCAAAAACAAAAACCCCGTTTAGAGGCCTTGCAACAGCAATATCTTTTGTATTACAGGTGTGCTACACAGCTTGCAATAGACCTCCTTGCGTAGGAAGCCGCCACCAGTGATGTACCATGAGAGTTTTTATAACCATGGAGAAATTATAGTATATGCTTTCGTTTGTGTCAAAATGTTGGACTTCGCAAGTCCAACATTTTGGAGATTACGGGAAATACGAAAAAAAAAGATTGGCTGGATGCCAATCGGGGGAGTTGGATAATGCCGGTGCTATTCCGGTTGTTGTGCCGCAATAAACATCTTGAGACGCTTTTTGCGGTACTGCAACCTTTCCCGCTGTTCTGCCGTCAGGGTATCCCTGACAAGTTTTGCGGTGATACAATCAACCTCGGTACCCCAGGCTAACCATTTGCGTACTTTTTGTGGTATATCCGTACCGATATCCATCATCTACTCCTTCACCAAAGTCGTTTTGCCGGAGGTGTTTGAGATTGGCGTGCATTGCGGGATCATCCGTACGAGCACGCAAGAGAAGTTAGCTACGCGTATAGCTTATTCTGCAATCTCAAAACACCTCCGACGAAGTAAAGAGTTTACGCCCTGACATAGGGTACTATGTCTCCCGAAAGCCTCTGTGATTGGTTTCTATAGCCTTATAGGCAGGCTTACGAGAACAGGGCGCAAACTCTTAGGGGTAAAGAACGAACGTATATACCTTTGGTAAAGGTATCAACGTCCGACCTCTATCTGCGTACTAACGAAAAACCCTTCTCCTTGGGGAGAAGGGTTTGGTTTCTGATTCGTGTTGAATGTTTAGACCATGTTTTCTCCCCGCAATGCCAAAAATACGCCTATCAAGAAGCTTGCCAGTACTACCAATGCAAGGACGATCATAAACATAGAATACTCATAGGTTACCAAATACTTTTTTTGGTGTCAAGATCGACGTGGAAAACTATGTGAGTTCATCCGGACTGTAGATGAGCTTAAGATTTGACGGCTGATACGCAAACAGTTCCCCTTCTTTGAAAAATCGGGCAATTTCCGTTTTGGCATTTTCCAAAGAATCGGAGGTGTGAACCAAATTGATTTGAATGCTCATGGCAAGATCCCCGCGTATCGTACCCATATCCGCCACGCGGCTTTTGGTTTGCCCTGCTACCAAGCGTACCGACTCCACGGCATCTAATCCCTCAAGCGCCATCACGACAACAGGGGCGGATTGCATAAACTTTTTGAGATTTTCAAAAAACGGCTTATCCGCGTGGTGCGCGTAGTGCTCGGCTATCAGCGCGTCACTGATAGCCATCATTTTGAGTCCGATGAGTTTGAGTCCTTTGCGTTCAAAACGGCTGATAATTTCTCCGATGAGTTTTCTCTGCAGCGCATCGGGTTTTGCAATAACGAGTGTCCGTTCCATAGAAAAATGAGGGGATGTTATTTGAGTATTTTCCTTATTTTCTCTTCTACCTGCGCGGGGGTAACATTCGATTTTACCACGTAGTCCACCGCACCCAATATTTCCCCGCGCTTGCGATCCGATTCCTGGCCAAGATTGGTGAGCAGCATCACCGGAACTTCCTTCAGTTTTTCCGTATCTTTCATGGCCTGCAACACCATGAAGCCGTCAATTTTCGGCAGAATGATGTCTAAGAGGATAATATCAGGTTTTTGTTTTTTCGCAAGGTCCAACCCTTCGGCGCCTTCCGTCGCCTGCGCAACCTCAAAACCGCTTTTTTCAAACTTCACTACGTACATTTCGCGCAGCATGTCATCATCTTCAATGATGAGTATGCGGAACTTTTTTTTAGACATATAGGGTTATAGTATATCATGCGCGTGAAAATTTTTCTACACCCGTTATTCTCCCGCAAGCATACGCGTACCCCCATCCTCCATCAAGAAGGTTATATCGCCACTTTGATCGGTGCGCACAACGGTAATGCCTTTTTCACGCAAGCGATCAAGCACCGCGGCATGAGGATGGCCGTACGGATTGTCCGACCCAACCGAAATGATCGCATAGCGCGGCTGTACCGCATCCAAAAAATCCAAACCGGTTGAGGTAACACTTCCATGATGTCCCACTTTCAGCACCACGGCACGAGGTACCGATCCTGCCGCAAGTAGCTCGTCCTCCTGCGCACGATACGCATCTCCCATGAAGAGAAACGTTTCGCCGCCCGTGGTAAAAGAGACGACCATGGAGGCAGTGTTCACATCCCGAACCTCCTTGCCTACAATACTCTCAACTGGATAGCGTACCTCTATGCGATCTCCGCGACCGGTAGGAAGCTCAAGAGTTTGAGGCTGCGCAACAATCTCAATGCGTATGGATCCGCGCGTAAGCTCTTCTTGCAGATACGTCGCAACGGGACTCTCATACGCAACACCCGTGGTAATAACCGTCTGCACTTCATAGCGGCGCAATATCTCAAGCAATCCGGTGATATGGTCCGCATGAGGATGCGTCAAAATTACCGCCTCCAGGGTGCGGTCAAAAAAGGGAAGCGATTTTCCAAGTTTGTGCGCAATGGTTTTATCGGGACCGGCATCAATAAGCACGTCGTAGCCGCGCGGAAGACGAATGAGCGCGGCATCTCCCTGACCAACGTCAAAAAAATAAACTCGCGCGTGCGACTGATGCTGCGTGACTCTTCCCGCAAGAAGCCAAACACCGATACCAATACCACAAGCGCACAGGAGCGGAAAAAGGATGTGGCGGTAGTGGCGCGCGATGGTTATCATACGACGTTTTTTTGCCGGAGATGCCGCCATCTCACATACAACATTATGCTTCCGCCATAGAGCGCAAGCGCAAGCCATTTTGAAAAATAAGGAAGCGCGAGCGACGCAAAAGGCAGCTGCGCGAGATAGGACGCCGTACCCAAAATGTAGCTCAAGAGGCCGTACACCGGATACGCCAAAACCAGCGCGAGAGCTGGGGAAAGCACGCTCACCATCACCGTGATCAACCCTCCCAGCATCGCCAACGGCACGACCGGCAACACGAGTACATTCGCGAGCAAGCCAACGAGTGAAAAGGTGTGAAACGAGGCGGCGATTAGCGGCGCTGTTGCGACCATAGCAATTGAGGTAGGTACAACATAGTTCTCCACCATGCGGTAGGCGCGAAGCTTTGGCCAGCGCTCAACCACCAGCGGCTCTCCGTAGATGAGGCCTGTGGCGGCAAGAAACGAAAGCTGAAATCCCGGGTCATAGAGCAATGCGAGCGGTGATGCAGCAACCAGGAGTGCTGCGGTTGCGACGAGCGGCAGGGTGAGTGCGGTTGGACGGCCGAGATACTGCGCCAAGAGTACGAGTGATCCCATAATCGCCGCGCGCGTAACCGAGCTTTCCGCTCCGGTAAAAACCACAAAAAACACGAGTGCGGCAAGTACCCCGTAGAACGCGCGGCGGCGCCACAAGCCGATCGCCACCAGAAATCCGAATACCATGCGCGCTACGAGCGTTATGTTGTATCCGGATATCGCCACGATATGACTGGTTCCCGTACGCTGGAGGCTTCTCGTCAGCTCATCGGAAAAACCGCTTCGTACCCCCGCCAAAAGCCCCGCAAGCAGTCCTGCCGCCGGATCCGGATACAAACGGTCAATACGGTCAAGAAATGAGGTCTTGATACCATACACGGTGGCACGTGCGCGCATTGCGGTGCCCGGCAGAGATGCATCTTGCCACACCAATACTTCCTTGGGCCAAAAACACACTGCGCGGATATCCTTGCGCAAAAGATAGAGATCGTAGGCAAAATCATTGAAGGGTTCCGGTTTTGAGAGAGCGCAGGAAAAAGACAGCATATCACCATAGTCAAACGGCGGATAGAGGGGTGCCATTACCAGCACTCTGCCTGCCACCGGATACGTTGCCGCGCTCTCCGCAACACCGGCGAGCGCAATCACCACGTGCTGCTTGCGCATGCGCGATTCGGGATATTCTATAACGCTCCCCGTATACGTACGCACCGCGTTGTCCGCATAGCCGCTTACTCCTTTGCCGGTTGCCGGAACAACCATGAGCGCGCGGATAATGCCCAATCCGACAAAGAGCGTGATGCAGCCGACAAGCCGTGTGCGTTTGCTTATAAGCAACACACAGGACGTCACGCACCCGATGAGCGCGCCCGTATGCCACGCCGCAAAGATGCTTGTAGCCGATCCACCGGTAAATAACCCCTTACCCAAGCCGGTCGCAAGACCAACGCCCGCAAGAAACCCAATCATGGCCACAAGTATTGCGCGGCGCACGCGAACGGGTTCAAGATAGTGCCAGTGCCATTTCCGCATACACTTTTAACTCAACCGCACAGCGTGCAACAAAAATCCAAATAAAAATCCTCCTATCATGCCTAACACGATGCGGGGAAGCGCCGGAAGTGGCACCGAATTTTTTTGAGACGAGAGCGCCAAAAAATCAAAAGCGATGCCAGCGAGCATTCCCAGAAACGCTCCCGCAAGCGATGCCACGCCCATGTGGCGGATGCCAACGAGAAAGAGCGCCGGCAGCGCACTGTCTCCGGTTCCTAAAAAAAGACAGTGTCCGTCGCGGCGCACCTCCCGCAGATGCATCCACGCATCCGCGACAGAGCGCGGCAGTATGAACATAAAAAACACGCCGTGATCGGTGAGTCGCCGAAATCCTGAAACCATAATGCCACTTTTCCGTACCGCCCACCAGTCATAGACGCTCACCGCGATGAGCAACGCCACAAGCGATCCCGCAAGGAGTGTATCGTTTGCCGCACGAAGCGCAAAGCGCATGCCAAAATTCTCCGCGATGCCCGCAATCGCTCCCGCAAGCAGCAGGTTGTGCGGCGTAACACGAGAAATCTTACCGTACAAAATGGGTGCCAAGAGTGCGCATAGGGTCGCGACGGATGCGTTGCCCAAGCTCGCACCCAGCGCATACCATCCGCTCGCCAACACCAAATAGAAAAGCAGTTTGAAGAGCGCGCCGCTCCGCAGTGTTTTGAGCAATATAAAAAAGACCGCTCCGACCGCAAGAAACAGTCCTAAAAATTCCCCGAAACCTATAGCACGGTCCGTAAGCACCACCGCATACGCAACTTCTGCCGGTATCGCACTTGCGGAGAGCGCATCGAGCCGATAGGCAGCGGCGAGAGCGAGTCCCGAGGCAATGAGCGCGTACATCCACGCTTGCGCAAGCGTACCCCTGTACTGCCACAGTTGTCTAAAATTGCGCTTGGACATTATCTTTGTTTCGTTAAGTGTTTGATTTCCGCTTCCAAAAATTCCTGCACATCCCCATCAAGCATGGCTTCCGGATCCTTGCTCACCAGGTGCGTGCGCAAGTCTTTTACCTGTTTATAGGGATGGAGCACATAGGAGCGAATTTGACTGCCCCACTCCGCCGCCTTAACGTCGCCACGCAGCATCTGGGTTTCCTTTTTTCGTTCGGCTTGCGCAAGCAACGCAAGCTTTCCCCGTAAAATTTTTAACGCGTTTTCCTTATTTTGTGTCTGCGAACGTTCATTTTGGCAGCTTACCATAATTCCCGTCGGTAGATGGGTTATCCGTACCGCCGAATAGGTCGTTTGCACGCTCTGACCCCCATGACCTGATGCGAGAAACGTGTCAATGCGCAGGTCTTTGGTATCCATAGTCACCTCCTCCTGTTCTGCAAGTTCGGGAAGCACCTCAATCCGCACAAAAGACGTATGGCGCATTTTTTCCGCATCAAACGGAGAGATGCGCACGAGCCGATGGACGCCCGCCTCAAATTTTAACCAGCCGTACGCGCGCATACCTTCAATCAATACCGTTGCGGATTTCAATCCCGCTTCCGCGCCTTTATGCTCATCCACGATCCGTGCCGACCATCCGCGCCCCTCGGCATAGCGCAGATACATCTGCAAGAGCATCTGCGCCCAATCCTGCGCGTCAGTTCCTCCCGCACCCGCCTGGAAAGTGAGTATCGCCGATGCCGCGTCATACGGCCCGTTCAAAAATAAGAGGAGTTCCCTGGTGGCAACTGCTTTCGCGAGTTTCTCGGCTTCAGTCACGCAATCGGCTATCACGCGCTCATCACCCTCCTCGTTTCCCAAATGCAACAACTCACCGCATGCCACGATACGGCTTTCCAACGCCAAGAGATTTCCGACAATCTCTTTACGCTCCGCGAGTTTTTTCGTCAGCTCCTGCGCTTCTTGCGGATTATTCCACAAAGTCGGCTCGCTCACCTGCACCTCAAGCTGCGCTATTTCTTTTTTCTTTGCGGGAAGGTCAAAGCAACCTCCCTGCCTCACGCACTCTCGCAAGGAGGTGTGTGAGCTGTTTTTGTACGGATGTGATTTCACGCATAGAATATAAAGCTCGGGGAAAGTGCTACAACGTAGGGATGATAGCACAGGCTGCCACTCGTGCGTAGCCACCCGTTGTGCCGCTCACTGCGTTTCATCGGGAAATTCACCAAGTATTACGTCCACCTCCATCACCTCTCCTTTATGGTAGATTTTCAGGGTAATCGTATCTCCTGGCACACGTTCGGCAATACTGCGCGCCAGGCTGTTGTTCTCACGTATTTTCTCTCCATTGATCTCCAAAATAATATCATTTTCCACAAGCCCCGCTTTATCCGCAGGAGATCCGGGTATGACCGCAAGATCTCCGGAATTTGACCCAGGTCCAATCAATGCGCCATGATCCACCTCAAGATGGTTACGCTCGGCGATCTCTTTCGTTATAAGTATATAGCGTACCCCAAGCCATGGGCGGACAATGCGACCATATTTTTGGACGCTCTCCACCATACGCTTTGCCTGATTGATCGGTATGGCGAAGCCGATGAGCTGTCCCCACGAAGGATCGCTCGTAGCCGTATTGATGCCGATTACCTGTCCGGAAAGATCGAGCAGCGGTCCTCCCGAATTCCCCGGATTGATGGCAGCGTCTATTTGAATGGCTTCCTCAAGCACCTCTGCCTGTCCAAACCCGTCTCTGGCGGTTACGCGCCGGTTGATGCCCGATACGATACCTTTGGTTACCGTATTTTGATATTCCGCAAACACATTGCCGATAGCGATAACCGTCTGCCCAAGACGCAGCGCATCCGAATCGCCAAGTTGCAAAATTGGCAAGTCGTGCGCATCTATTTTGAGCACCGCCATGTCGTGCACCGGGTCCTTGGCCAGCACCTTCGCATCAAATTCCCGATCATCCGCGAGCTTGACCGTATACTCGGCTTCCGGATCATCTACCACATGCCGATTGGTCAAGATCATGCCGTCAGAGGTCATGATAAATCCGCTCCCCCCGCCCACAACCATTTTTTCCGTTTCATCATCTTTATCCGGCAATTCCTGCTGAGGAACAGGTTGCTGCAAGAAGGGATGGTTGAAGTAAAAAAAATCATCAAAAGGGAAAATATCTGGTCCTGTGGATTGTGCAAAGGAGCGCACTTCTTTGCTGATAGCAATGCTGACGACCGCCGGAAAAGCGCTGTTGACCGCCATGATGGTCGCGTCGTCCATACTCTTGACAACCGCTTCCGGCGTTCTCATCGCCGTCTGGTCCGCCGGGCGCAGCTGCGCTACCTGCACCATGAGCCAGCCGGCGGTACCCCCCGCCACAGCACCGAAAAGCACACTCATCCAGAAAGCGATAAAAAGCGTCAGTGTTTGTTGTTTCGTCCATGACATAGCAAATAAGCATTTTTGCACCGTGTGTACTCCGGCTTATTTTTTGAACGACCTCTTCAGAAAACCAGCAAATCCTTGTACGTGGCAAGGAGAATATTGAGGTGCGGCGCAAACACAATGTACCCCCATACGAGCGGTACGAGGATGAGCGACAGATAGATAAAATTCATGACTTTCCCTACCAGGATATATCTCCGAGTCTTTTCCGTTGACTTGTAAATCTCTTTCAGTAGCGCGTTGTTTTCCTTGAGCAATACTTCCGGCGTATCAATTTTTTCAAATTCAGGCTGCGGCATGGGAGAAAAAAATAGAGAATGAATGTAGGTATGGATCCTATTTCCGTTTGTTTACCGTCCGTTTGCGGGTGTTTCTGTGGGAGAGTAATTTATCTAACGCATGTTGAAAGGTTTTTGCATCGCGGAAGTCTTCATAGACGCTTGCAAAGCGAATGTACGCAACTTGGTCAATGCGCTTGAGGTATTTCAGCACGATATCGCCTATTTTTTTGGAAGGAATTTCTTCTTTGCGTTGTTTTTGCAAATCGCGCTCAATCTTTCCCAAAAGTTTTTTCAGCGCGTCGTTGGTGAGAGGACGCTTTTGGAACGCCCGACGAATGCCCGCTTCCATTTTCTGGCGCATGTAGGGCTCCCGCGTACCATCGCGCTTGACAACGGTAAGATGCAGCACCTCCACTTCTTCCTGCGTGGAAAAACGAAATGCGCACCGTAAACATTCGCGCCGTCTGCGAATCGCAAGCCCCTCGGAAACCAGACGCGAATCCACAACCTTGGTTTCCCTATGATGGCATGCGGGACACTTCATACTAAACCTTTTTTCTTTCGCTGGAGTTGTTTGCGAATAAATGACGGAACCTCAAGATCCTCCTCTTCGGGAGTTAGTGCATACGCATCATCGGCAGATGCATCCACCGCTACTTTCCAAGGCACGCTCTTTTCCGGCTCAACATCATTGAGGAGTTCTTGTTCCCGCGCAACACGCATCGGCGCACTGGAATTCATCGCCATGCCGGACATCTTTTCCACCGCCTTGCCTCCCCGCCGATCACTTCCCGCATCATACCCGTGCTCATAAAAACCAGTCGCAACGACGGTTATTTTTATGACATCGTCATCAAGTTCGTCATGCACAATCGCGCCAAAAATTATTTTTGCATTCGCGTCGGCGGAGGCGGTGATAATTTCCGCCGCTTCGCTCACTTCGTGCATCAGTAAATTTTTTCCTGCGGTAATTGTAAAGAGTATGCCCTTCGCCCCGTCAATCGCCAAATCCAAGAGCGGGCTCGCAATAGCCGCTTTTGCCGCTTCCTGCGCGCGGTGTTCACCACGTGCCTCGCCAATACCCATGAGCGCCGATCCGGTTCCCCGCATAATGGCCTTGACATCGGCAAAATCAACGTTGATGAGACCCGGTACCGTGATAATTTCCGATATGCCCTGCACGCCATGGCGCAAAACATCGTCCGTGATGGCAAAAGCATCCAAGAGAGATGTTTTTTTATCAATGATTTGGAGCAGCCGGTCATTGGGTATGGTTATGAGCGTATCCACATTTCTCATGAGCTCATCCAAACCCTGATCGGCAATCGTTTTGCGTTGCGCTCCCTCAAAAGAAAATGGTCGGGTAATCACCGCAACGGTCAACGCACCCACATCTTGCGCAATCTGCGCCACCAAGGGAGCGGCTCCCGTTCCCGTTCCTCCGCCAAGACCGCAGGTAATAAATACCATATCGGCGCCTTTCAGAGATTCACGAATCTCATTTTCGCTCTCTTCGGCTGCTCGGCGCCCCAAGCCAGGGTCCATGCCCGCACCCAATCCTCTGGTGACCGTTTTTCCTATGTGCAGTTTTTCGGGAGCGAGTGAGAGATGCAATGCCTGGACATCAGTGTTGATCGCGAGGAAGTCAACGCCTTTGATGCCCGTTTCCATCATGCGATTAAGCGCCGATCCTCCCGATCCGCCGACACCAACCACCTTAATTTTTGCAAACGTTTCAATATCCGGTTTTACTTCGGGCATAGCAGGACAGAATTTAGGAAGTAGCTTGTAGCTTGTAGATAGGGAATTACCTCTTGCGCCATTTTGATTTTCTACAACCCACGAGCTAACTCCTCCAAACTGTTACGGGATAAACGATTTTAAGGTTTTTTTAAGCACGCCGCCTTTTTGTCCGGTTTTCACGTATTTTTTAAAAAACTCAAAGACTCCCCCGAAATTACGCGTATACCGCTTTTCACTGGCGAAACCCCATTCAACAAGACCAATTGCGGTCGTGAGCGATAGATCGTAGACATCATCTACGGTGGAAAGCCGATCCTGCGGATAACCAAGCATAACAGGCAGGCGAAGATGCTTTTTTCCCGCCGCAACGATGCCGGGAAGTTTTGCGCCGCCTCCGGTCAAAACCGCTCCCGCAGGCAACATCCCCGAGCGATTTATTTTTTTGAGTTCATCATCTATCATTTCAAATATCTCCTCAACCCTCGCCTCAATGATCGTTGTTATGTTGCGGCGGGGAATACGCGCGTTTTCACTCGCATCAAATCCGCTCATATCCACCTCTTCGTGCTTGCTCACTTCATCACTCTCTGCCGTTCCGGTGGCAAGTTTTATTTTTTCCGCCGTATCAATCGCGCAACGCAACCCAAGCGCAATATCGCCGGTAATATGTCCCGATCCTACGGGAAGTACCACCACCTGCATGATATCACCCTCCTCAAAAACCGCAATACTGGTCGTCGAGCCGCCGATGTTCACGAGTACAACCCCCAAGTCTTTTTGCCTCGCGGTGAGCACGCTTTCCGCAGTTGCCAACACGGAAACAATAACGTCCTCCACTTCCAAACCCGTGCGGTGTACCACTTTTACGAGATTATTGATTTGGGAGGACAGACCTTGGAGAATATGCGCTTCCACCTCAAGACGCACGCCCGAAAACCCCACGGGGTTTTTCACTCCCTCCTGACCATCAATAGAAAATCCGTGCGGAATAACGTGCAGAATTTCATGGTTTGGCGGCGAGGCTATGACCCGCGCCGCTTCAAGCGCGCGCTCAACATCATTTTCCTGAATCTCATTCCCCTTGGCAACGGCAATGACACCGCGACTGATTTCCGATTTGATATGCGCGCCGCCCATGCCGACCCACACCGATCCAAGCGGCTTACCTATGATCCGCTCCGCCTGTTCAATCGCTGACGAAACTGATGAAACGGCATCCTCAATGCTGGTAACCACGCCTTTGGAAATACCTTCTCCGGGTACGACAACCTTACCGACTATTTGCAATGTTTCGGGACGATCTTTCATACCGGGAATCAACGTTCCCAATACCATTTTAATTGCGGTGGATCCCACATCAAGCCCCGCGATGACTTTTTCTTCTCTCATGGTGTACGAACAACCGATAACCAACGATTGACTGAAAATGTTTTTCTTCTTACTACGTTGCTGTTTTGTATTATAGGTTGTATGGTGTGTGTGAGTTGTAGAGTGTTCTAAGTATACCCTAAAATACTATTTTTTCCAAAATGTCGTCTGGGGATAACATTTTCACAGATGCGTACCGCAACATACTTAAAAAAAAGTTGAGAGGTGCGGCCAAAAAAGCCACCAACCGACCGCAAGCGCAACCACAGCCGCAATAAGCACCGCGGCCGCCATCATATCTTTTACCATCCCCGCATAAAAATGTAATCTCGGTTTGGTCATATCAATAATTTTTTCACAGACCGTATTGATAATTTCCATGAGCAGCACCAATCCTACGACCACGAGTAAGAGTGCGTATTCCCAGAACACGAAGCGGAGAATATGGGCAAACAGCAACGCAACCGCAGCGGCAGCCAGGTGGAAGCGAAAATTCCGCTCTTCTTTTACCACGAAAACCAAACCGTGCCATGCGTGGCGAAAACTCGTGTAAAAACGGTACATATCTTATCGTAACATGCACGAAGCTTATATGTATGGTGAGATACAAAGCAGTGCAATTGTTGCAGGTCTGTCGCACGTCCGGATTATGCGCCAAGGACGCGGATGAAAATTTTTCTCCGAAACAAAACGGGCCTGTATTTCTCATCCTTATGCGCCGTCGCTTATGCCATGCAAGTCCTTAAAACTCCTGCCAAAAATGTCTTCCAATAGCATTTGCTCCAGTGTTTCCATTTTCATTCTCCCGCGCGCCGTATGATGCTCAAATCCAAGAACATGCAGCAATCCGTGGAGAATGAGATGTGTCGTTTCCTGCTCCAAGGTTACCTTACGCTTTTTTGCGTCTTTGGCAATAACGTTGCGACACAGGACAATATCCGTCTGGTAGCTATCTCCCACGCGCTCATAAGGAAAGGTCAGCACATTGGTTGCCGCACTCTTGCCCCGATAGGCTGCCTGTAGGCGTGCCATGCGTTTTTCACCAACCCACACGAGCGACGCATGGACATTCTTTCGGCGCGCGATATCATGCTGTTTGAGCATTTCTTGCAGCCGATTGAGCAGTTTCTGCGGATAGCGGATTGATGCCGGCTTATGGACGGTAAAGGTGAATGAGGACATAAAGAAAAACGCATATGCGTTTTACTAATCTGCGGCAAAGCCCAAATGCCAAACAGTTGCAGGGTAGGGAATTTCAGTTATAGCAGGCATGGTTGTACTATGTTGGCTCATACATTCCTTTTCCATGAAACTAAGATGCATTTTTCAAGATATCGCGCTATGCACCTCGCGGCAGCTCAACTATTCGCTTGCGTCCTCAAGGGTATCAATGATGTAGGCAAACGTCGCCTTATAGTTGAGGGCTTGTTCGGGTCCCGCATTATAACTGATAATGGAGATAGTGCCGTCTGTGGCAGTATACAAGGTTAGTCCGTCCACGCTCCGTATCGCATCATGCCCGGCAACGCGAGTTTGCGCTTGCACATTCACTGGTATCCCCGTTTGTTCCTGATACCATTGCCCAAGTGGCATTCCTCCGGCATGCGCAATCAAAAACTGGAAAAATTCACCCGTAGGCGCGGTAAATTTTACCTCTCCCGTTGCGACCGACCCGGTACGCTGCCACGCTATCGGATAGAAAAAGGTCAAGGGTAAGCCAAAAAATTTGGAGAACAATGCAGTTGCCTCAAGCGTTCCCTGCCCGTTCGGATTGTAGTGGTTTGCAACTTCCGCTCCGTCTTGATATGTGTCACCATCCGTATCCGCAACCGCCGGGTTGGCGCCGTAGAGTTTTTCCTCAACGTCGGTAAGCCCGTCGGCATCGGCATCAACCCCGTTCACCGGCGCGGGCGAAGCTTCAGGCATGATCTCCGTTGTTTCACTTGTTGTTGCAGATGCGGATATGGCGTTTGCGGCATCATCATCCGCAATAGGTAAGGTTACCAATCCCGGGGTCGTGTTTTGATTGTCCGTAAGGGATGTTGAGGTTGCCGTAGGCGCAACAAAATCCTCTCGCGCGTCCAAGGAAGCGGCCGACCGCGGCTGTGTATCGGTAAGCAACTGTGCCTGTTCCGCTGACTGAATTCTGACCGTTAAATAATAGACGGATCCCAATCCTCCCACAACAACTAATGCGACCATGGCGACTATGATGACCCAAAATCCCACTTTCGGCACATGCGCTACCTTGGCTTCCTCCAAATAAAATCTTGCCGGCATGGTTTTAATGCTCGCCGCTTGTTCAACTGACGCTTCCTGCGCAGTCATATCGCCGCCGGCAGCTGCTGGCTGACCGTCCTGCGCAAATGATCGCGCGGAAGCCGCGAGGTTGCCATAGTACATATCTCCTTCCTGTTGGGTAGGAGCGGGTGTATCTTGAGATAGTTCCATGAAAGGTAAGGGCATAGAAATAACTTACTGCCGACAACGCACGAAAAAACCTCCAGGTTTTATAACGCACTCCGAGCGTTCGTTGTTAGTTATTAGTTTGGTTGCAAGTTGTTTTGTATGGTGAGTTTTCCCGGACCGTTCGGATTATACCCCGCTCGCACCTCATCTCCATCGGCGTATGTATCGCCATCGGTGTCCTTGTTGAGTGGATTGGTGGCAAAGGTATGCACTTCTTCGTAGTCGGTCAACCCGTCGCCGTCGGTATCTAGCAATGCGGGATCCGTGCCATATATCAACTCTTCCACATCCGCAAGACCGTCACGATCTATATCTGTTGGCAGCGACTCATCAAGAAACTCCGGATCCCCTTCCATCGCAATCAGTTCGGTTGGCGTTAAATCTTCCGGGACATCTCCTTGCGTTTGCGCAAGCGACGTTGTGGCTTCAACGATATTTTTCGCATCGGCATTGGATTTGGTGTTTTGGTTCGCCGTTGCGGGTGTTGCGGTTTCCAGAGGATGTTGTGAGGTTCTCCCCTGATACCACAAAAATCCATAGGCACCAGCTCCACCGAGCAGCAGCAGAACAAAAATGCCGACAAGTATTTTAAGAAGCAGGCGCAGTCCAACATTACCTCCCGTGTATGCGGGAAAGGACGCGGGTGCGGCATTTACCGACTGATTCATTGATCCAGCCGCAGCATTTTTCTCGGGATCCACTTCGTTAAAAATATCCATCGGTTCGGGCTGTACGGGAGAAACGCCCGGAGTCTGTTGGGCTTTCGGAACCTGTACATCCGACGCCAGGGGTTGTGGTGGTATAACGCCGGATCCAGCCTGTGGATTACTCTGTAGTTGGTCGTCAAACATAGAAATGTGATCCATGAGAAAATAGTAGAGATGCCCTGAAAACAGTGTACCAAATAATATGCGTAATGTTAAGACAAGCTTATTGGAACTGGAGGATAACGTTTTTAATTTGCAGGGGCCCGCAGACACTGGTGTCATCTGCCGGAATGCCAGAAAGACAATCCGCATCCTTGCCGCATGAAGTTCCTATCTCAGCTGCGGCGCCGAGTGCACACACCCCGTTCTTGCAGACTCCCGGGCAATCGGCAGGTGCGACGCACGTCTCGCCTATACGAGTGCCACCAAAACAAATCTTTTTGCTGTCCCTGCCGGTTACGGTTTCTTCAGAACTTCCCTGAACCGCCAAAAGCGGCAGGTCATCTTCCAAAGCTGCTCCGCCCGCGTCTCGGCAGTAGAAGGTCTCAAAATTCGTGCTGGCACATCCCGCGCCGGGGTTATCGCACGCATTGGTATCCTGGTAGGGAAAGAGAGAGAGATCTGGCCAGGGATTCTGGCACATGAAATTGATCACCCGAATACTCGCGTCTTGTGAACCGGCAACGCCTAAAGGATCAGTTGCCGTTACCGTCACGAGCGCGCTGCCATTCGTGGTTGTGGTGTCCATATACACATTTTGCGAGTCAATGAAGCCAACAAAGTTCACCGGTAGGTTATTCGCGTCATAGAAATTGCTAATCACACTTTCCGGATTCGCCATTACCCACGTATAGTCTGCAAGCAGGTCTTGGCCGCTCGCGGACTTTGCTTGAGCGGCATAGTGATGCTGATTACCCGGCTCATTTGGTTCACCCGCGAAGCCAAAATCATCAACGCCATCCGCCTGATCACCGTCACACGTATCCAGCTTCGCGCAGTGGAACAGATCCACATTCGCAAGCTTGCCCGCATCCGGCGGATACACCGTGGTTTCCACGCGCGCGATGTCGCAAATCACGTCGCCAGTCGTAAAATTCCACCGCGTTACCCCATCTAATCCCACTCCCACAACGCTTTGTATGCCTTTGGGCGCCACGTAGCGTATGGTGATTGCATCTGCAAAATTGAGTTGTTGTATAACGTCAGGATCTCCCGGAACGACACCTGGTGGCTGGCTGAAGCGCCAATCGCTCACCCCATTGTTATGATTCGGTATGCTCAAAGTAAGCTGCCAGTCGCCGCGCGGCACCTCAAATAGCGCGCCGTCCGACCGTCCACCGGGACGCCAATGCCACTGCAATTTATCAAATCGCTGCAGCGTCGGTAAATTGCCCACGCCAAGCGCCACGCCGTTGACGGTATCACTGGCTCCCGCATCGTCCGCAACCACCATGCTGATACCGGGGGTAACGCTCTCTACTTGATACACAATGTCTTGATCCGGCGTTTCCAGGTCTGAAACCGGCGAGGTTGGATCGCCCTGCACCACGCCTATGTACATTTTTCCCGTTTTTGTGTTTTGATAGGTAAACAGCGTACTCGTATTCGCGCCGATAATTGCCGGGTCGCGTATGCCCGTGGAATAGACAAAGGGATCGGTGTTACAGGTTTCGCCCGTACACCCAACGTATCCATAAAAATCCTTCGCGGTTTTTGTATCGGCAAACGAACGTATATCCTGCCGCAGCACCTTGACGCCGTTTTGTATGAGCGATAAACCTTCCGGCGCGCCTCCTGTCGCGAGCGTCAATATTTCCTGTTCGGTCAACGCGCGGTTGTACACGCGCACGTCGTCAATCGCGCCTTTGAAAAGCGACCTGGCACCGCTATCAAAGTATGCGCCTACAGTGAGCGGCGACTGGTACGTAATGACACCGGTCGTACGGTCCTGGAGCTGTTCCGACAAAATGCCGTTTACATAGAGTGAAACCGTATCCTTTACGGTGTCCCGCACCACCATAGCGTAGTACCATTGACCAATAGTTACCGCCTTTGCGGCGTTAGAGTCGTTCATAGTTTTGGCATTCCCCGGAAAGTCATTCACGATTGAAAAGGCGATGTTTTGGTCATTGTGCAGATACAGATCGTACCACGGTATATCGGCAAGCGCTCCGCCCCCGTCATCAAGCCGTTTGGCGATGATGCGCGGACGCACCGCCGCGCCTCCGTCATATCGGAGCCACGCACCATAACTGAACGAGTCGTTAGCGTCAAAATTCAACTCCGAACTGTTGGCAACTTCAATGTAATCGTTCACTCCATCAAACTGATACGCGCTCTTGAGATTTCCCAAGTGATCGGCAATAAGGAGAGCGTCACCGTTTATTGTGCCATCATTCCCGCTGCCGCTCGTATCCTGCGCATCGCCGTCAAAAGGCAGATGCAAGACCAGCCCCTCATCCAAACCGTTTTGCGTGTCATTGAGCGTTACGCGATACTCGCGATCGGACTCCAAAACACCTTGCGGCACAAGGTCAACGCTTGTGGCTTCGCCCTTGATGCGGTGCGGCACGCGGCACCACACCTCGCTTGCCGCATGCGATTCCCTTCCCAAAAGTTTATT
>PEYJ01000021.1 GCA_002774425.1 Parcubacteria group bacterium CG08_land_8_20_14_0_20_48_21
GTATTGCGGAACTCATTGGTGCAAAGTTGGCATTGGATGGCTTCGGCATTGTGCTGTTGGAATACACCTGGCACAGTTCCCACCAATCCCCAGTAAAACAAGCCTATCGTTTTTTGCTTGTGGTACAGAGTGCCGTATACGTAACTCCATGCCCGATGGCTGATTGCCCTCTAGCACTCCCGCCGTATCTCGCCGCATTATCGTTCCCCGCCGCTTCGCTTGAAGCGGTTTTTTATTCTTTGTGCATGCGCACAGCTGTTTCACAACGTAAATCATCCAAAATCGCAAGTGCGATTTTTGGCGTAACCATTTCTTTTTCCACCAAATCGTGTAATGCTTTTTCTTCTTTCTTAAAGATACCGCGCAGCACAAAGTTTTCTTTGAGTTCCTCTAAAAATGGATGCTGGACAATGAGTGCTTCCGCGTGCAGTGTTGATTGTTCTTCAAAATACGCATAGAGATCAAGTATTTCCTTAAACATAGCCTGCTTGGCGCTGCCGAAATTTTCCTAGATATCAAGTCGCGCGAGTTCTTTTTGCACTTTACGAGCTGTGATAGCCAGCGCGCGAAAGTACATATATTTATTCAATCGCGCGTGCTGATTTTTCATTTTTTTTGTGTGAAAAATTTTCCGCATGCCGCGCAGCAGCCATTCAAACCAGTCAATCTGAATAATTTCTTCAAACGGCTGGATGTCCGTATAACCTTTTTCAATTTGTTCAAGCTGGATATTCAGTTTATTGAGCACTTTTTTATACACCTGTTCGGAAACCTCGTTGTACGCAAAGAGATTGCGTACGGATTGTTTTTCTATGCCAATGGCATAGAGGCGCAGTACGTTGCTAACCACGTGCTCATCCTTTTCCACAACTTGCGAATAGTGTGTGCATGAATCCGCATAGCGCTCTGCAAAGCGTTGCTGCATTTTTTTATACAAGCGTTTATCAATATACCCTCTTTCAAAAAATTTGGCGAGATCCGCAAGAACGCGCACATAAATAATCGCTTTGCCCTCGTAGTATTCAATTTCCTCGTATGGCTTGAGCTCTTGCAGTTTCAGCCGCCGCATGAGCGGTTCCATAGTCGGCGCTTTAACAAAAGGGTAAAGTAGATGCAGCCGATGGTCAGTGCCGTCAGAAATTCGCGCACCGAGAGCACCGCGTGCCACCCTTGCGGCGTAAAATCCTCGGGTATGAGCAGTACCATAGTAACCGCAAGTGCGGCGCGCAGACTTCCCCATGCCAACAAATGTTGCAGGAAGTAGGGATTGGCTCTTCCCGTTTCATCATGTTGAGCAATCTCGCGATCGGATAGATGGAAACGGCCCGTGCGAGCGCAACGCATACTACGGCAACAACCATGGGGAGAACGAGAAGCCCGAAATGAATCGGGATAGCGGAAAGCAACAATCCCAGCAAAAGAAAAACGAGTGAATTTGCGGTAAAAGCGAAGTAATCCAAAAACCGTTCCGTATACTCTTCAATGCGCGGCGACATTTTATAGCGCCCATAATTTCCGACAACCAGCAACGCGATCGTGGTGGCAATAATGGATGAAGGGTACACGGGCATGCCGAAGAGTGTAATATTATCTGAAAACAGATAACTGATGATAAACGTGAGATGTGCCACAACCATGGTGAGCGTCATCTGCGCATATTCATGTTTGGCATACTCCAGCAGTTTAAAAAATATACCACCCATAAAAATGCCAAACACGATACCCCCCCCAACCATTCCACCAAATATGAATATGCCTTGCAGCACCGAGGTCGCGCCATGAAAGGCTGACAGCAAAAATTCCAGAACCACCAAAAAGAGCGCAAGTGAAGTTCCGTCGTTAAAAAAGTAAGAACGCAAAACTGTTTGCGTTCTCCATCACTCTTGATAGAATTTTTAACTTGGTCGCAATTACTGAACGAGGTGAGGAGCGAGCGAGCAACCAATCACCTCTGAATTTGAAAAAAGTTTAAGCTGGTCGGGGTGGCGGGACTTGAACCCGCGGCCTCCTGCTCCCAAAGCAGGCGCGCTAGCCAACTGCGCCACACCCCGTCAAAGAGGTGAACGCCAGTTCACCACTCTCAAACGTTACCACAAGTACAAAAACAAAACAACACTGGCAGTGTGCGTGTTGTTGTGTGGTGCCGAGGGGCAGAATTGAACTGCCGACGCAAGGATTTTCAGTCCTTCGCTCTACCACTGAGCTACCTCGGCTGGTGGGCATGGATGGACTCGAACCATCGACCTCAGCTTTATCAGAGCTGCGCTCTAACCACCTGAGCTACATGCCCGCGAACTCCCACACTATAGCAAGAAGCAAAATGTTGGTCAACCTGTATGCGCAGCTTGGCAAAAATAACTAAAAAATTGTAAAATTGCTATACTTGCGCCATGCAGAACTCTCACCACTCTTGCTCAAAATAAATAATGCCCTCTTTCTCCTGCTCGCAACATGGACTGTATTTGATTATGGGTTAAAGGGCACGACGTATCAACTGCTCCACCATAACGCGGAGGCGTTTGGCGCGAAGCTTGGCGGAGAATATTTTTTAGTTGCAAGTTTTGTCTTTATTTTTTTTATCATCATTGAGGTGGTGATAGGCTTCATACCAGGCCTGCTCATCCATCCTTTGGGCGGTATTTTGTTCAACCCGATCGTGGGCACTGTTTACATCCTTATCGGCAATGCGCTGGGATCGGCGATTGCTTATCTTGGAGGCATGTTCTTGTGCAAGCAAATTTCCTCAAGCAAACCATCGCGATTTGAAAATTATCTGCACACAAAAGGAAGTTGGGGTATTTTTCTTTTGCGACTCAATCCGTTAATGTCATTTGATCTGATTCCCTATGTTGCGGGAGTACTGCACCTTCGCTTCTGGCATTTTATTCTGGCAACGGTAGCCGGTATCACTCCCCTTGTATGCGCGCTTACCTATTTTGGAGACGCGGGGCATCCGAGCTTTTTAAGCAATTCTCTATCTTCATCATCATAGCAACCCTGCTCTACCTTGCAGATATTGCCGTTCACTACTCGGGTACACATACAAAATTACGTTTTTGGAAAAAATAAAACCACGGCAAATAATTGACAAATTTTTAGAAATGTAGCATTATGTGTGCAAGTTTTTTGTACACTCACAATGGGTTTTTTTTAGCACAGAGGAGAAAGAGATGGCTCTATTAATAATCGTACGCTACCCGCTCTCCCCCGCGGAAACCGCGCCAGTGTTGCCGAACCCGACATATCTGTCGGAAGAGATCTTGGAAATTGCATCGCATTTCCATGGGGGTGTGCGGTACATTCAGCACGGACCGATACCACCGAGGGTGGAGTTGTTGTGGTACGACACCGCAACCCGCACCGTTACGGACAGATGCGGGTGTATCGTAAACATTGCGGCTCCCGTTATGCGGGAGCCGCTGCTAGAAACGGCCGACATCATCGTTCGGCCGTAATGCCCCCCCTTGTTCCTCTTTTCCCCGGCACTGCAAGCGCAATGCCGGGGAAATTTTTGTATACAACAAATCCGCCTCGTAGAGGCGGATTTGTTTTGATCAACTGAAAACGTGACGCAATCACACTATGCCAACTTCAGAAAAAACTTGTTGCATAGAATATATGCATTGTACCGCTACACCATAAAGATGTAGCGATCCTGCCAATCCTCCGTACAACAACGTGTGCACAAAAGATTATGCTTGGCAGGTCGACTGATATGTACTGCGTGACCACAATACAAAAAGCAAGCTTTTTGCGTGAGGTTGCGGCACGCGCACATCTCATCTCCTAGAAAGGAGGTGATCCATCCACAGCTTCCGCTACGGATGCCTTGTTACGACTTCGTCCCTGTTATCAGCCCTACCTTCTGCCGCAAACCTGCGACATTCGGGTATTGCCAACTTCCTTGACGTGACGGGCGGTGTGTACAAAGCCCGGGAACGTATTCAACGCGACGAGGCTGATTCGCGTTTACTAGCGATTCCGACTTCATGAGGGCGGGTTTCAGCCCTCAATCCGAACTGGGACCGGTTTTAAGGGGTTAGCTCCACCTTGCGGTTTGGCGACCCGTTGTACCGGCCATTGTAGCACGTGTGTAGCCCAAGGCGTAAGAGCCATGCTGATTTGACGTCATCCCCGCCTTCCTCCCCGTTGTGCGGGGCAGTTCTCTATGAAATGGGTAACATAGAGTAAGGGTTGCGCTCGTTACTGGACTTAACCATACACCTCACGGCACGAGCTGACGACAACCATGCAGCACCTGTCTGGCACCTTCGAAAGCGGCTCCGATTAAGGAGCTTGCAGCCAGATGTCAAGCCTTGGTAAGGTTCCTCGCTTATCGTCGAATTAAACCACATGCTCCACCGCTTGTGCGGGCTCCCGTCAATTCCTTTGAGTTTTAAGCTTGCGCTCGTACTCCCCAGGCGGGATACTTAAGGGGTTACCTTGAGTAAACGACACTGAAAGGGTCGATACTTCCAATGCCTAGTATCCATCGTTTACGGCGTGGACTACTGGGGTATCTAATCCCATTCGCTACCCACGCTTTCGTCCCTGAGCGTCAGAACCGTTCCAGTAAGCTGCTTTCGCATTTGGTGTTCCTGCCGATATCAACGCATTTTACTACTACACCGGCAATTCCGCTTACCTCTCCCGGCCTCAAGTTTGACCGTATTACCGGCGGTCTTTGGGTTGAGCCCAAAGATTTAACCAGTAACGTATCAAACCGCCTACGGACGCTTTACGCCCAATAAATCCGGATAACGCTTGAGGTCTCTGTATTACCGCTGCTGCTGGCACAGAGTTAGCAACCTCTTATTCCTGTGGTACCGTCACGCATTCTTCCCACAGAAAAGATCTTTACACTCCGAAAAGCTTCTTCGATCACGCGGCATTGCTCCATCAGCCTTTCGGCCATTGTGGAATATTCATGACTGCAGCCTCCCGTAGGAGTCTGGGCAGTGTCTCAGTCCCAGTGAGGCGGGTCGTGCTCTCACACCCGCTACCCGTCATTGCCTTGGTAAGCTTTTACCTCACCAACAAGCTGATAGGCCATAGGCCCCTCCCCTTCCGCCATGGACATTACACTATACAAGAATGCTCTATAAGACAATGAAAATTATCATCTACTTGTTTATTTTCATTGCTTCTAAGCACTCTTGCACACTGCAATGTCCATAGCTTTATTCACTCATCTTATGATAAGCGAAACTATGCGGTATTAGCCCCGCTTTCGCGGAGTTGTTCCCCAGCAGGGGGCAGGTTACCAATGTGTTACGCACCCGTTTGCCACTCCCCGATAAATCGGGGCGTTCGACTTGCATGCCTTAGTCATGCCGCCAGCGTTCATCCTGAGCCAGGATCAAACTCTCATAAGTGAAAGCAGATTCAAAGAATGCTGCCTTCAAAGAAATTGAAATTGGCGATTAAAGAGATTTGAACTCAAAAGTTCAAATTTCACATGTGATTGCTGTCACGTTTTCAATTGTCAAAGTTCTCGTGGCGTAAAAAAACCTCCCTTGTTGAAGGAGAGGCCACGCCGAAATTCTCAACAGTTGTAAGAATTTCCGCCTATACTCTCCAATATATACAAGAGTCCTGCAAAATTAACGTTGTTATGGTACCCATTTAGCTCACTAAGTGTATACCTATTTCAAATGCGTGTCAAGTACGTGTTTTCTCAATATTTCCCTCGCGATTTCCCGATCATCCCAGGGAACTTTTTTGCCGTTCGCGCGCATGAGCCAAGGTTCACAACCCTTACCGGTAATAACCACCGTATCGCCTTTTTTCGCTTCCGTAATTGCCGTATATATTGCTGCTTTGCGGTCTTCAATAATTTTCACATCAATCGGCTGTTTTTTGTGCCCGCGAAACTTTTTTTTATTTTCAATGTTGAGACTTCGCAAGTCCTGCGGACTTGCGAAGTCTGCAGATTGAAAGTTCGCGCCTTCCGCCACCATATCCATGATCTCACGAGGATTTTCATCATACGGATCTTCCTCGGTAATAATGACGCGATCCGCGTACTGCGCTGCAAGTTCACCAAGTCTTTTGCGCTTTTGCTTGTCTCTCCCGCCTCCCGCCGCACCCAGTACCGCGATAAGTGTTCCCCGTGTCGTACTTTGCAAAGCTGCGTAGATCGCTTCCAGTGAACGTGGCTCGTGCGCGTAATCCACCACCACAGTAAAATCCTGATCCTCGTCAATAAATTCCATACGTCCGGGGACAGTTGCTACCACATCAAAGCCTTGCCGGATATCTTCGTTTTGGATGCAGTGCGCTTGCGCTACTGCGATTGTGGCAAGCGCATTCGCTACATTAAAGATGCCGCCGAGGCGCAGATGAAAGGACGTATCTCCGACCATAAAGGTACTTTGTCTCTCTGACACTTCTTTTTTTTGTGCGGTTATTGTTTTATGAACTATTGTTTGGTGAGATATATTTCCATGAAGCGTAAAGCCAACTTTCTGCTTAGCTGGAAAGTGCAAAAAATATCGCGCGTCTTTTTCATCAAGATTGACCACGCTCAAGGATCGCGTATGTTTGCCAATCACGCGAAAAAGTTCGCCCTTTGCGGCGCGGTACTTTTCAAAACTGCCGTGCGATTCAATATGCTCGGGTGATATATTCGTCAGCACCGCTGTTTGATAATTAATCCACTTATGGCGAAATTGCTTTATAGCTTGGGATGAGGTTTCAATAATCGCTACCGTACACCCTTCCCGCACCATACGGCGCAAAAGTTTTTGCATCGCAAAACGACCCTGCATCGTTTGCTTGGTGTCGTTTAGCCACTCACGCCCCGCAATACGAAAAAGCGCGGTTGTGGTCATGCCGACTCTATAACCCGCCGCTTCAAACACGTGCGCCAAGAGTACGCACGTGGTTGTTTTACCTTTAGTGCCCGTAACGCCAATAACCGTCAGCTTGCGCGAGGGAAAGCCATAGAGCAGCGCGCCAAGAAAAGCCAAACTCCAATGCCACGACGGTTGCAGTGCGTGAAAAAACGGTTTGGGAATGATTTTTCTCCCCACATCAAAAATTATCATGGGTCAACTGTACCATTCGCTGTTTGTTTCGTCAAAAAAAATACCACAATAATGCGGTATTAGCGTGAAACGGCTAGCATAGCCGTTACCCCTCTCGTCTCTTCAGAACATAATGAGCGAATAGTAATCTGGCATTGCTCCGTCGCGCGTATGCGCCGCATAAGTCTATCCGAGGCTTCGCGGAGCAAAGGGGAAACTACACTCACTTCAATTGATCCTCGTTGCACAAAAAAAGTAAATGCGATCAAAAGACGACTATGTTCTTCCTGTGGAAACCGTTCAGTATATACCGGTACAATTTCAAGCACATTGAGTTCGACACCAACATTTTTCCGATCTGCATTTAAGTAGAGGCAGAACTCCGCAAAGTCGCCTATTTCCAAATGCACCGTGATACGTGCCACTGATTTGCTAATAGCTACATTTGAAACAGTTGGTTTTAATGAACCATAAATACACATAGCACTCCTCCTATGCAAGTACTCACCAGCTACAAAGAATTTTTTATCTTTCTGCTTACACAATAAAGCCAATATTTATTTTTGTCAAAAACCAAATCAAACGTCCCCGGATAGGCATACATCTTTCCGCCGAATCCTTTTTTAAATCGGGTGATACCACGCCAAGAATGAGATAAATCATCATCAGGCGCAACGCCACCAAAACTGTACCATTTCATTCCTATTGCTTTTGCTCGTTTCAGATTTTCCCAATGTAAAAGGTAGGGCGCCATAAAGTTGCGCTGCGTGTAATCAGACGCGCCATGCACATAAGTGACCATATCGCCAAACGTCCATAAAAGTGTTACGGCGAGCAGTATATCTTTGTCGTATGCGCCGACTAATTTTGCCTCATCAAAAGCCAGCATCTTTCCATAATACGATTTGGTGTGCAGGTGATAGCTTCCGCGTTCACTTGTTTGCTGAAATACTTGCCATGCATTTTCAAAATCCTGCTTGTGCATGTTCTGAACACACACCCCCTTCTTTTCCGCAAGATGTATATTATAGCGCGTCTTTTGGTGCATACCGGCAAGGAGCATCTCTTCGTCTTGCGCAAGATCAACCAACCATTCGTATTGGGGTTGCATGGCTACCGCATGCTCCGGCGCATGTTGTGAAAGTTGCTGTATTTTTTGCATCGGCTCGCAGCGTAAAAACACGCCTTTGTTGCCAAGCGACTTTTTTATTTCCGCAAAAAGCAAATTTGCCGCTTCGTTGCTTTTTTCTTCCTCTAAAAATATCGGTCCGCGTGGCGCGTAGCCGTACGACCAGCCAAAAGGCAATGGCAGTTGATACCACTGCATCACCCCGACCAAGCAATCATTTTCCCACACACCCAATCGCTCAACTTTCCAACCAACGTTTTTTTGAAACTCTCCCCACGCCCAGCTTTGCGTAAGTTGATTAAATGCATTGACCGATTGGATAAACGAATCCCATATTTCTTTGGCTGCAATTTTTTGTATAACCATACTTTGTATTTTCACTATTTTGACATCGTGGACCCGCTGGACTTACGATGTCGGCACATTGGTTTGTTTCCTACTTCCTGTTCTTACTTAAAATCTGCAACGCCGCTTTAACTCTCTCCGCGACATCCGTAACCTCCGCCGATACGTACGCCAGTGCTTCCCGCGCAGATGAAACGCTATAACCCAAACCCTCTAACGCTTCAATTTCCTCGCCCATCGTGCCTCCCATTTCGGAAGTTCCAACGCCGGAACCGCTGCTCTCCGTCAGCTTACCTCGTAATTCCAAAGTCACCCGTTCGGCGGTCTTTTTGCCAATACCTGATATTCTAGTCAAGAAATGTGTATCACCTTTTTGTATTGCCGCACGCAAGTCTGCAACCGAAGCAACTCCCATAACACCAAGAGCGGACTTTGGTCCAATGCCGGAGATGCTTAACAACTGCTCAAAAAATATGAGCTCGTCTTGTGCCGCAAACCCATACAACAAGAGCGCATCTTCGCGCACATGCTGGTGGGTAAATAGCATGAGTTCTTTTCCCACCACAGAATCGCGCAACGCACGGTCAGTTACAAACACTTGGTAGCCGACCTGCGAGGCTTCTACCACGAGAAAGCGATCATTTTTATGGGTAATGGTTCCGAAGAGCGTGTAGATCATAGGATTGTGAAACGAAAAACAAGGTAAATACCTTCATATAGTACCTTATAAATTGCTTTACGTCACACTTGACAACTTATCATATATATACTATCATGTTTTTTCATGTTCTTTCCACCATAGTACGCGCTAACGCGTACTTTCTTAAGGAGGTTCTAATGAGTGGTCAGCCGAAGAAGCACCAAGAAGAGAAAGTCAGATGTTTCATCGGCCCGATTGAGGAGGTCGTTGAACAAGTTGGTGTGTGGGCGCGCAAAATGTCCCACTACGTAACCGCCGAGGAGTTGCGTGTGTGGACCGAACAGTTCGGTTCGTACGTGCGAGACGAAGCGCACCACTTTCATATAAAAGGTGCGCTGAAGTGTTTTACCGGGTACCATGAAAAGCTTGTGCGCGCGTACGAGCGGTGGAAGAGGGTTCTGACAAGCCCCTGGTATGCAACCATGGAGTTCGGACATCCCGCGCAGAAGCGGCCCAAGAAGCACCGGGCGCGCAAAGGGCAGAGTGCGGGACATCAAGTCCCGAAGGGGGGTGGAAAGGACGACCCCAAAAAGAACGGCAAGTAATAGCGCAAGGCGGCGGTTGCCGACCGCTAACAAGCGCCTTAACGGGGTGGTGTACGTCGTCCTGTATACCACCCCGTTATTTAATGATCATTACTTTTGTGGAGCGCATTCACCGCTCCTTTTTTATTGTTTGTTGACATTATCTGCTCAAAAGCGTAGGATGCACATTATTGTTCTTTTTTCACACATTCTTTAAGGAGGGTTTGCCATGCCAGTAAGTAAGCGCTATATTTTCGCGGTTGCGACTATCGCAACCACACCTGAAGAAAGAGTAGTGCTCGTTCGGGAGAAGGAATCAAACGTAACACTCGGAAAGATTGAAGGTCAATTTTCGCTACCTGCGGGGAAAGTCAATCCAGGAGAAAAGCTATCCCGTGCTGCGGCACGAGAATTCTTGGAGGAAACCGGTTATATGTTGGTAGATGCTCACCAAGCGTTTACCTGTTGTTTTTTCAATCGGGAGGATAACATACCTCTCGCAAGTATTATAGTCTTTACCGGAAGTGTTCCCGAAGCACGCTCAAAGGACGGCGAACTCTTCACAACGTTCGCAGCGGTAGAGCATGTGTTATGCTCTGACGACATGCGACCACCTATGTGCCAGATTTTAGAATACTGGCACTATGGTGAGCAGAGAACGGAACCGCGCTATCCTTTCTCTTGCCGATGTGAGTAGGCTCTAGACCAGATACATGGAATAGATCCTATACATATAACCGGTGTATGATTGCCGGTTTTTTATACACGAATCGTTGTACAGCTACTTTCCGCCTTTTCTTCCAGAATAGCAAAAATCTCCCTCCGTACCGCATGCGCAATACCATACTCCTTTGCCGGTCTATGCCCGACCCATCCTCCACCATGCAACAGCACAAGTTGCTTGTCAGGGTGTATATGTTGAAACTGCGCCAGTTGACTGGCGCAGTTTTGCATAAAATTTTCATCAAGCGTTGAGGTATCTTTCGGCGCAAGCAAACTTCCGCCAATTTTGAGTATACGGATGTTCATTACTATTTGAGTAACTGAATGAGCAACGCGCAACCGGCACCCGTGGCGCCTTTTGCCAAGTACTGTCCTTCAATACTCTCCATGGTCGGCGCGATGTCAATGTGCGCCCAAGTGTACTTTTTTGCGAATTGGTACAAAAACATAGCCGCAGTAATTGCTCCACCTTTTCCGGAGAACTTTCCAACATTTTGCACATCTCCAACCGTACCTTTTATTTCTTCTTCATACTCATCCCACAGTGGCATCTCCCACACGAAATCCCCCGAAGCTTCACCGGCATCTTTAAGCTGCGCGATAAGCTTCTGATTTTTGGAAAAAACGGCACTCGCGCGCGCGCCTAATGCCGCCATGGCGGCACCGGTGAGTGTTGCCACATCAAATACTTTTTCGGGATTAAACCGCTTGGCATACGTAAGTGCGTCAGCTAAAATAACCCTGCCTTCAGCATCCGTATGGCCGATTTCAATAGTCATGCCCGAGAGCGACTTCAACACATCCCCCGGACGGTAGCCGGAACCCCCGGGCATATTTTCCACCGCGGGAATAAGTGCCACAATGTTCTTTTTGACTTTCATGCGCGCAAGCGCTGCAAAAACATGTATGACCGCCGCCGCTCCCGACATATCCATATGCATCCCCAACATCGCTTTATCGGGTTTTAAATTAACACCTCCTGTATCAAACGTTACGCCCTTGCCTACCAACACCGTGGTCTTGTCATTTTGCTCACCTCCACTATATTCCATGATAATGAACTTCGGCTCTTCCACACTTCCCTTCGCAACGCCCAATACCGCACCCATACCTTCCGCTTCCATTTGTTTTTTACCAAGAACGGTTACGAGCCCTCCGAACTTCTCACCAATCTCCCGGGCCTTCTCCGCAAGCAAGGTCGGGGTCATATCGCCACCGGGAATATTCGCCAAATCCCGCGCGCCGTTCACTTGTTCACCGATGATTTTGCCCATAACTGCCGCTTTCTTTAATTCAGGTGTTACTGCATCCACCACGAGCGACAATTCTTCAACCTGCGGCCAGCCGTCTTGCGGACGCTTTTTATAGATATGAAAATCATAATCAGCAATAAGTGATTGCGCAACGATTTGCTCAACGGTTTCCGATGTAACGGTTGATACAACATCGGAGATAGCCAGCGCATAGCAGCCAATTTTTGCTTCCTTGGCGGTCTGCATGATCTGACGGCAGAGCAGGAACATTTTTCGGTAATTCCATTTTTTCTCCTCACCCTTTCCGATGAGGAGAGCTTTCTTCCCACTCGGCAAAATAGCGACTTTGCATTCCTTTTCTTCGGCAGTAAATTCTTTTTTCGCGAATAGGGAAAGGTATGACTGATCTTTTACGCGTACTTTTTTCCAAAAAATATGTCTGGTGATAGATTCTCCTTTAGCCAAAACAAATACCAAAACCTGCGTGGGGAGCACATCTTTGAGGGTGTGGAGTGTTACTTGCATAGTTTAGTGCTATGGAAAATGAAAGTAAAAATATAGTTACATGCTCTGTTATGTGGTATGCGTACCAAGAGAGAAAAGTATTTCTCCTTCATCTGTCGCGAGTTTTTTGGTGTGTTCGCCGCCACTACCTTCCGTAAGAACTTCACACAGTGTACCCCTCAAAAGTTCATTTTCAAATTTTTGCAACACTGCTTGCAATTCCTTGCTTCGCGTCGTGTAATAAAGCGGTACCCGATTTTGTACACTCAATCCCGCTTCCCTACGTAACGCGTTGACCGTCCGCACCATTTCACGCAATAATCCTTCCACTTTCAGCTCATCGGTAATTTCCGTATGGAGCCATACTTCCACATCGTCCTCCCGTTTGGAAATCCACCCCTCACCCCTCCCTACGCCCGCAACAACTTTTTTTACATTAAGCTCATCGGCAATCAGTTTTTCGTATGCTTGCTTCAGTGCATAATTTGCAACCCGTACCTCTCCCAACACCTGCCGCACCTTAATCCCCGCTTCATTGCGCAACGCGAGTCCCAGCTCAACCAACTTGCGCACGCGAATCATATCCTGCAAGATTTTATCATCCCGGGGGTTGCTTGTTGCCTTCGGCCAGTCTTCAAGATGTACCGATTCTTTTGCTCCCCCAACTTCCTTATACACACGCTCCGCCATAAAGGGCATGGCGGGTGCCATGACCATACTCAAGGTGAGCAACGTTTCGCGCAAGGTTTCCAAGGCTGTATGTTTGTCAGCTACGTCATCTCCTTTGAACCTATCCCGCGAACGGCGCACATACCACGTGGAAAGATCGTTGATGAACTCGCCCAAAGGCCGCGTTGCGCGCGTCAGATCGTAGTCATGCATTTTTGCGGTCACCTCTTCAACCGTTTGCGCTAATCTCGCGCTGATCCATACATCCAATACCTGCGGCGTTGTATTTTTTCTGCTGCGGATATGTTGTTTATGATTTTTATATAAGGTATAGAAGCTCACTACATTCCAGAGGATCATCACCACTTTTTGCAGCGCTTCCTGCACGCCTTTGTCCGAAAAACGATAGTCCTCGCCTATGGGGGTGACTGCCAAAAGGAAATAGCGCAGCGCATCGACTCCGTAGGTATCAAATAACTCTTCGGGTGCCGTGTAGTTGCGTAATTTTTTTGAAAGTTTCTTGCCATCTTGCGCGAGAATCAATCCATTGACAATAACGTTCTTAAACGCCGGTTTATTTCTTCCCAGTCCGATGTCTTTTGTAGTAAGCGCGGTTGCCAGCACGTGCATCGTATAAAACCAGCCGCGTGTCTGGTCCAGCCCTTCGGCAATAAAGTCCGCCGGAAAGGTGTTTTCTACAAACTGCTTATTTTCAAACGGATAGTGCCACTGCGCATAGGGCATGGAACCCGACTCAAACCAGCAGTCAAACACTTCACTGATCCGCCGCATGGCGCCACCGCACGCGCAGGGCAAGGTTATGGCATCAATGTAGGGACGGTGGAGATCTGTAAGTTTCGCTTCTTTTGCTTGTGCAGATAATTCATCTATACTTCCCACGACTTTCTGCTTATCACATTTGTCACACTGCCATACCGGAATCGGAGCGCCCCAAAAACGATTGCGGGATATCGCCCAATCGCGCGCGCCTTCAAGCCACTTGCCGAATCTTCCCCCTTGCACATGTTCCGGCATCCAGTGTATCTGCTGATTGTTCGCGATAAGTTGATCTTTTACGTCAGTTACTTTTACATACCACGCATCCAGTGCCATGTAGAGCAACGGCGAGTCACAACGCCAGCAGAATGGATACGCATGTTCCATCACCCCCGCATGTACGAGTATATTTTCCTTGCGCAAATATTCAATAATATGTTTATCAGCGCCCTTCACAAACGTACCTGCCCAAGGTGTAACATCCGGAATGAATTTTCCTTCGCTCGTAATTGTTTGTATGATCGGCAAGTCATTTTCCCGCGCCATACGCATGTCGTCTTCGCCGAACGCCGGTGCAATGTGCACGATGCCGGTACCGTCTTCGGTGGATACAAAATCCCCCGCCACGACATAGTGAGCCTTTTTATACGGCTTGATAAAAGAGAACATCGGCTCGTATAATTTTCCAACAAGGTCTTTGCCTGTAATCTTTTCAATGATGGAACTTGCGAAGTTCCCGTGACTATACGCGTCAAGAAATTGAAGCCGCCCTGCAGATGCTTTTGCAAAAATAAACATCTCTCCTTCTTTTTCAACTTTCACATACTCCACATCCGCCCCAACCGCGAGTGCTACATTTGCCGGCAATGTCCAAGGTGTCGTTGTCCAAACCAAAAAATAGGTGTTCGGCTCGTCTTGCATTTTGAACTTCACAAATACCGAAGGATCTTCCGCGGTTTTATATCCTTGATTCACCTCAAAATTGGAAAGCGGCGTTCCGCACCTCGGGCAGTAGGGTGTTACGCGAAAGTCCTTGTACACCAAACCGCCCTCCCACAGCTGCTTGAACACCCACCACACCGATTCAATGTAGTCGTTGTCCAGGGTCGCGTACTGCTTTGCATAATCTGCCCAGCGTCCGACGCGCCGCAGCGTATTTTTCCACTCGTCTACACAGCGAAAGACACTCGCGCGACATGCGTTGTTGAACTTTTCAACGCTGGAAAATTCCGTATCCGCCAAGCGCTCAATGTCTTTCTTGCTCTTAAGTCCCAGCTCTTTTTCTATGAGATTTTCAACCGGCAAGCCGTGACAGTCCCAACCCACGCGCCGCTCAACCTTAAACCCGCGCATCGTCCAATAACGCGTTACCGTGTCTTTGATGACGCTTGCCAAAATATGGCCATAGTGGGGTAGGCCGCTCGCAAACGGCGGCCCATCATAAAAGCCGTACTCTTTGGCTCCCGCGCGTTGCGCGATACTTTTCTTGAATATCTCCTTTGCATCCCAATCTGCCAAAACTTCTTCCTCGGCCTGTGCAAAAGGATTTTTCTCCTTTTTTTGGTGCTGTTTATTCTTTTTTGTATCAGACATACTGCATCAACCATAATTGAAAAACCGTGCGAAGTCAATGCGCACGGCAGTATAATTTAGCGGAAAAGGGATTACGATTTTTCTGATACAACCTCGCACACCGAGGGCGAAGCAATGCGATACGCAACAATAAAGATTGAAGCGCCTAAGAGGAGTGGGCCAATAACACCAAACTCCAATCCGTTAAAAGGCAAAAAACCCAACATACGAACCGTTGCCGATAAACCAAGGATCGAGGAGAGTAGTACGGAACCGCATGAGGCACAGCCAATACCCAATAATCCGCTTACAACACCAACTATCCCAATACTCGCCGAGCGCGTTAACCGTGTGCGCACGCGAATATAGTACACGACCAGCGCGATATTAATCCCTGCAAGTATGGCCGTCAGCACAGTCATTATCTGCAATATCGGTGAAAGGTACGTACTCCAGTATGTACCGAGCGTCAAGGTAATGAGATAAAGTTTAGTGCCAATGTCAAATATAGGCGCAGTCAGCGTATACCACAATACCGATCGGTTCGGAAGCCACAGCGACAACACCAATATCGCGCACGCGACCGATAATGCCAGTACGGTATACATCGGCTTGCGAAAGATCTGAAAATTCTTGTTCATTATGTTGCGCATACTGGCACTATAACGCATAGCATCGTCTCCTTCAAGTAGCGTACGCGCATCTACTTTTATCAAACACATCTTTATGAAAAATCAACCTCCCCGAGATTACGTTTAGGATATCACCTGCTACGGCTATTTCACGTTCGCTTCACTTATTACTGACTTCATTCCGCGACCTTTATAGTCGGGGAATCGCGTTAGATTTTGGAATCAAACTGGCGTCATTTTTTATGCCATACAAAGCGGTACGGTTTTTGAGACCACACGGGACCAGCGTAAGTAACGCCAATGCGCGGAGTTTTCACGATCTCGCGCGGTGGCACTACAATGCCACTTTCTTCAATAAAAAGCCCTTCTGTAAGGACCGACCTTACGCCGTTGTGTGTTTTGTCGATCAAAAAATGTTTCGTGAGGAGCCCCGGCCCGACGACACCCTCCGCACTGCGAATAAGGATCGCCGCCGGATAATCGTGCGGGCCGGTTACAATATTGAGCATCCAGTGCATACCATACACGAGATACACATACCAATATCCCGCATCGCCGAACATCACCGCATTACGAGCAGTTGCGCCTTTGTGCGCGTGCGACGCTTTATCCTTGAAGCCGTCGTACGCCTCGACCTCTGTGATTGGGAGCGCGATCCGTTCACGCCCGACGACACGCACGAGATTTTTCCCCAACAGATCACGTGCGACCTCAACCGTCGGCCGATCAAAAAAAACCTGGGGCAAAACGTGATGCATATGCGCATTTATGCGAAATCTTCGCCATGTTCATTCGGGGTGCCGGAATTCGAACCCGGAGTCACCTGGCCCCAAACCAGGCATGTTAGCCGTTACACCACACCCCGTTTATACAAGCGCATTCTAGCACACTTTTAATCTTTTGATACTGTAAAGGTCAGCCCTTTACAGGTTATAAAAAGCAGTTTATCCGAGCAATTTCCAGTTCATCTCAAAAATATTCTTCAGCGTCGAAAATATTTTTTCGCTTTCTATGATGAGCGCTATCCGCTCCTCAAACGACATCACCGCGACTTTTCTTCCGCCGTCAAATTGATTTCCGCATCGAACGAATATGCATCGGAGGCGGTAAGTTTCATCGTGCGCAGGGAATTACGATCCATGCCCCGATACTCCCACGCGCGCGGCGTGTCGGAGGCAATGACCCGCGCCCATATTTTTTTCTCTACCCGTTTCGGCACATAATACCAATCAAAGAAGTCGCGGTCAAAAGAATCCGCCACTTCCGCGGTCGCCCACGCGAGCAATTCCCGGTCGGGATACTTAAGCGTGTCCTTGTACACTTCTTTTATTCCTTCAACCCCGTCGTAGTAACGAATAACCAGTTTCCGTTCGATCAGATTCGCGACAGAGAGAAGCTCCGGCAATAATTTCTTCAGCGCCTGTTTCTGCTCATCAATATGCTCCTCTATCGCTTTCGGATTTTCCGCGTAATAATACGTTTTTGCGCCTTTTTTCGTTTCACTCAACAAACCCCGCTCCTTGAGAAACGTTAACATGCCATACACTGTTGTCCTTTTAACCCCCGACTTTGCGGAAATTCGCTGCACGTTCGCCTCACCAAGCTCAAGTGCCGCAACGTACACTCACGCCTCTTTTTCACCAAACCCTATTTTTTTCAGTTCGTTTATCATGGTAACCTCAATATGTCGACAAAAAGGTCAACATTTTAAGTATAGTATACTTGGTATTTTAATCAAGCTTTACAACATTTTTTGTTCTCCGTGTATATAGCTTGTTGTATTTTTGACATTATTATTGACAATATTGACAAAATAATGTATTGCTATGTGCAGATAGTAGTTATTTACAAAAAACCGCCGGAGATTCCGGCAAGGAGGCGTCATGGGCGTAGTCCTAGTAATTATACTTATCGCCACCATCACTATTTTCGGGGTAAGTATCTTCCTCGAAAGGGTGTGGTGTGGGACCATCCGCACCCCGCGGGTGGAAGTGTGGATGGAGAAGGAGGATAGACAGGACCGTCTTCGGGCAGTCCTGTCCTTCTATAAAAAGTTCGAGAAGGATCATAGCAACCAGGAAACGGTTGCTATGATCTGCGAGCTCTAAAAAGAGCTCGCAGATCTCTTCAGGAAGTAGGGGGGGGTCAAGGGGGCTTGGTGAAAATCAAGCCCCCTTCTTTTTGTCCCGAAAAACCCCAAAAAAGGTCCGACCTTTTACCGCTTACAAAATAATATCTTCAAGAAATCTCACCCTCGCTTGTTTTTTGTGTACTCATTGTAGAAATTGCAGAAAAAAATCCGCCGAGGGATATTAGGCTGATGAGCGAGAGAGTTTGATAGAAGTCCTAACCAAGAGTCAATGCTCTTTCGAGTGCAATGTGGGTGAGCCACGCTGGACTCATACTTCCACATTTCTTCTCCAGAACTGCATCAAGAGAAAATCCAAAATGCATTTGCAATTGTTTGTAACACACCCTGTCAAACGGAGCAAGATTCTGCCGTGAATCTCTGAAATGATACCAGAATTCCCCATCCCAGACGAGCCAATATTGTTCCTGTTGACCCGACATGCTCTTGCGCACCTGAAAGCAGATCTCGCAATTATGCATTTCCACTCTCCTTCCTGCGGTTTCAACAACGGTTTATGCAGAACGTAGCCGAGAAATATCTTTTAATACTTCTTCAGCGTGGTCGGCAGGTTTCACGTTTTCATAGATTTTTGCCACATTGCCCTTGGGATCAACAAGTACCGAGTTGCGGAAGATGCCATCGTACTCCCGCCCCATGATTTTTTTTCGTCCCCACGCACCGTAGGCCTTAATTGTTTCCTTCGTGGTGTCGGAAAGCAGGGTGAAGGGCAGGGTGAACTGTTGCACAAACTTTTCATGGCTCGCCACCGAGTCCGCACTTACGCCAAACACTTTTGCTTCCAGTGTTTGAAACGCCGGATAGCTGTCACGCAGCGTACATGCTTCAGTGGTACAACCGGGCGTATGATCTTTCGGATAAAAATAGATGAGTACCCACAGCCCTCGATAATCGCGCAAGGAGTGTTCCTTGCTGTTTTGATCGGGCAAGGTAAAATTTGGAGCTGGTTTTCCAATGGATAAGGTCATACTACGGTTGTGCGGAAGTTTTTTTCGGTAATGGCATTGTCGGAAGTTGAGTAGCATCTGCCGCTAGCTTTCGCTTGCGTATGATGGAGAGCGCTACCATAAACGCGGCGGCATAAAAAATCAATCCAAAGAAACAGGGGGTGGTAAGCGGTGTTGCTGCCGGAATACCGGAACAAGCGATAAAGGATTCGCCGGTCGCATTGGATTGAACGTAGCGCACCATCGTAAGGGTAAAATTACCTGCGGCAAACAGCGTACCCGCTCCCAAAAGCCACGTGAGGTAGCGTTGGATGGTCGTGCGATTCTCTTCTTTGCGCAACACCTGGATGGAAAGCGCGAGTGCCAGAATAAACGCCAAAGCGCCATAGAAGCACGGTGTTACCACCGGATTCGGCACGACACAATCCCGCACTTTAAACAACGTACCCTCATAATGGTAAAAACGCAAAAAATCCGTTACAACCGTATACCATGCAAAAACCGTTCCCGCGAGTATAACGATCGTCTGCACGAGATACCATTTTCTTAGCGACCTATCCTCGGTTGTACCCTGTTCCATGTTATGGGTTTTATGAAGTAAGATGCTTCACCAACTGCAACACTTTGAAGTCTTCACGCAGCACATCAAGCGTATGCCTATTATACACCCCTACCGCCGGGTGGTACAGCGGCACGATAGTAACATTCCAGTTCTGCGGTACGCTAAGCCCCGAGCGTCTCCCAAACTCTTTACCGTCAGTTGCATAAGATGACCCATGCGCATTGCTGATAGGAACAATCTTATCATCCAAACCGAACCGCTCCATGACATAGCCCATGGAATAACGACCGAGCGTCGCAATGATAGGCGGACGGATAATGGCAAGCTGACGGTCAAGAAACGGTCCGTAGATTGCGATTTCTTCCGGCAACGGATCACGGTTGTTTGGCGGACGGTCTTTTACGATGTTGGTGATGTAAACATCCTCGCGGGGAATGTCAATGCTCGCCAAAAGTTCGTCTAAAATTTTCCCTGCGGCACCGCAAAAAGGACGGCCTTGTTTGGCCTCATTTCTTCCGGGCGCTTCGCCGATGAACATGATTTCGGCATGGTGATTCCCTTCGCCCAACACCGGATGCGAACCGGTTTGTATGCGCTGCTCATAGAGCGGCGAGGAAGTAAGATTCGCCACCTCATCGCGTATGACACGCAAAAAATCCGTGCGATTATCGTTTGTAGTCATGGTACGTACCCTTCTTGTTGTAAAATTTTTACTTTTTCTTTTGCACCTTTATTATAGCCTCCAATTGTTCCGTCGGAACGTATCACCCTGTGGCATGGAACATTAGGATTGGTATTTTTATGGAGGATGCTACCAACCGCACGATATGCGCGTTCGTTTCCCGCAAGTTGCGCAACTTGTTTGTAGGTCCGCACCTGTCCTTGTGGAATGGCGGCAACTATTTTGTATACTCTTTCACGAAACGAAAAATCCATACTACGCCGTCATTGTGTATGGTGTTCTTCCTCGTGCTTGCTTTCCCTATATACATCATACGCATCGCGAAAACGCTTTGCTGCTCCCGATGTAACAAAATGCATTGCGATCGTATCACCGTTTATTTCTTTTTCTTCTCCCTGCAAATCTTTCACAGTCTTTTCCACATGCAAAGGTGAGAATATCACGGCATATTGATACCGCCATTGAGGGTTGCGATTATCCCATCCCTGTATGTACTTTCCCGCATATTTTTCTATATTTTGCTTCGTTGCAACAGGGAGATTATTAAAAAGTGTTGTGGATTCTTGACCAAATAAAAACTCACTCTCTCCGTCCAACGGATCGGAAAGCGGCTCATGCTCAACGCCTTCATATACGGCTGTTGGGATCATAGTTGTAAGGTTATATAGTCTCTTCAGAGTGTACACCACCACGGCAAGATGTCAAACGCAAAAAAAGAAGGACGTTGGCATTGTCCTCCATGATATGAAGAAACGCGCTTACTCCTTATGGCACATCTGCAGATGCAAATTAAACTTTACTCTAAATCTTGTATCCGCGCCCGTACGGTGGAAATGTCGCATCAGATCCTCTGCGGTCAGAGTTCTGATTATGCCTCTTCTCCGCAGCCACAACCAGGTTGCGTGGTGGTTTAAATCGCCAAATGCCTCGGCGATTTGCGCCCGCATGTCCTCTGGCAGGACATCCCACCTTTCTGCAAGTTCAGGTCTCAAATATCTGACGCGTTGGCGGGTTTGACCGCACAACTCATGCCAATAGGCATGGTACTGCGGTTCCGACAACGGGTCATTGTCAATATTGCCATTGCGATGATTCAGATGATTCAGTGTAGATGCCATGATTCACCTCCGCAAGTGGTAATTTATGACTTGAAAAAGACCAACTAACTTTAGTGTACGCCTTATACAAAACTTGTCAAATTGACTTGATTCTAATCCCTACAGGACAATGATCCGACCCCATCACCTCGGATAAAATAAATGCATCTATTACCAGTTTTTTTGTTAGGTCATCAACCCAAAAGTAATCAATGCGCCAGCCGACATTGCGGTCGCGGGCGCGCGTTTTCATATCCCAGTAAGAATACTGCCCGCCCTCTTGGTGAAATAGTCGGAAGGTGTCCACAAATCCGGCTTCCACAAACCTATCCAGCCATTCCCGCTCAATCGGCATAAAGCCAGAATGTTCCACATTCTCTTTGGGACGCGCCAAATCAATTGCACCATGCGCGGTATTCAAATCACCGCAGAATATGACGTGTTTGCAC
Organism: Parcubacteria group bacterium CG08_land_8_20_14_0_20_48_21; assembly: GCA_002774425.1. Lineage (GTDB taxonomy): Bacteria > Patescibacteriota > Patescibacteriia > UBA1544 > UBA1544 > UBA1544. Next base: position 21,743 of record PEYJ01000021.1, read on the forward strand.
TTTTTCCGTAAGGATTGGACGTAGCGCAAAAACTGTTTGTAGAACTCAAGTTTGTACGCGAGCCGCTCGGGACTCATGCCACCGTTAGGAAAATAGATGTTCAGCAGAATATAGTCGTCAAAATCACATTCCAACATACGCCCTTCTTTGGAGAGCAGATTTTTCCCAAAATCTGTCTTGACCACAAGCGGTTCTTCTTTAGTATACACCGCAACCCCGCTGTATCCTTTTTTTTCCGTTGCGCAATTCCAGTATGCATGATAGCCGTTTGTCTGAAGCACCGCATCGCTCAAAAGCGATGTATCATTGACTTTTGTTTCCTGGACACAAACGATATCATACAGCCCTTTGTCTATCCAGTTGAGAAACCCCTTGCGCTCCGCCGCGCGGATGCCGTTCACATTCCAAGAAAGCAGCGTTTTTTCTTTGCTCATAGTTTTTGCCCGTTAAGTAAAGAGCGATTATGATGCTAGTGCGATGATACTTGATTGTGCGGATAAACGCTGCGGAGAAAAATAGATATACATATAAAGATATCTTACCCTACTATGCGCAGCAACTCAATATAATAAATCTCTAGTGGGCTTTGCCGTTATTAAACTGGACGATATCTCCCAGTCTTTTAACATCCCAATCAGCCGGAATCACGCCGATCTCGGTTTGTTTATATTTTGTTGTATCTATTGTTGTTTTCATACTTTGATATTCAATTTTGATATTTTCATATCGTGTGGAATATAAACCTGCCGATTTGTCCGTAAATTATTTGCGTCAATTTTTCTTAACGAATACTGAAGTATTACATCTGCACTTCCGGAATGATGACCGAGAGCTCTAATGGTAGAGCCCAACCCATCTCTTTTTTCTTTTGTATTAACTGACTTAATTGGCACAGCTTGCCCTTTGTATTGAGCGACAATTAATTTACTCGAAACAATCGAAAAGAAAAAGGCAACTGATCCATCATAATTAGAAACATCGAAAACCACATCTAAATCAATAACTTTTTTATTATATAGAGGCAATTCAGAGTATTTTTTTATTGTGTCGCGAATCAGCTCTTGAAAACCTATCTCGGATATTTTCTGTCTTTCCCCATTTTTTTGAACGATAGAATATTTTTCTGGTGTAGCTGTACCCTTGTGTTTGAAGTGTACTTGTCCATTCGCATGCCATGAAATATGCTCGATTTCTTTATTCGTTTTACTTTTTCCATCATCCATAAACTTAATGGATGGTGTATATAAAATATCGCCGGTATATGTTTTTATAACAATTGTTCCAACGTTAAAAAACTTGTCATCTTTTTTGATAAGTACCTTATAGGAAACTGACTTTTTTATCTTTTCATCGGACATAATTATTCCAAATTAAATCCCATCTTAGCGAGATGATCCTCAACCTTTTTAGTAAGCGTTTCCACTTCGCTCGTAACTTCCGCCATTGGCTCGGCATAACGCTCGGCCAACTCTTTGACTCGGCCGGTGAGGGTCTGAGAGAGTCGGTCTATCTCGCCCAAAACTCGAGCGGACAATTCATCCATCCACTTGCGTTCAACAACCAAGGTTTTGATTTCTTCTTCGGTAAGAGTCGGATATTTAACCAGCACTTTTTTCTCTAAGTCTTTCTCGGCGTCTTTAATAGCTTTTTTGGTGTCGGCTTCTTTTTCAATTAACGTAATCCCCGCCCTAAAGGGCGGAGAATTTACTCCTATGGTCATGATTGGTCGTTGATGTATTGTCTGATCGTAC
>PEYJ01000028.1 GCA_002774425.1 Parcubacteria group bacterium CG08_land_8_20_14_0_20_48_21
ATAGCTTGTAACGTTTGCGGATGCACTTGCGGTCGCGGCAAGCGATACTTGTGCGTCTTGCCCGGTACATTGAAATGTCGCGGTAAAGCTTGCTGGCGGTTCCGGTTTTTGGCAGTTAGCGCTCCTTATGGCAAGAGGATTGAAACTCCCGTCACTTGGCGTTCCCGTGCGCGCGGTGCCGCTCAACACCGCGTTTACGGTATACGTATAGTCGGTGTTATTGAGCAGCCCGCCTGCCGCAGTGTCGGTAAAGGTTAAATCAGTCGGCTGCGGAAAGCCGACTTGCGTTGCACCGCGCCACACTTCGTAGGATTCGGCATTGGCGGATGCGCTCCAGGACAGCGTAATGGTCGGCTGATCTTCCGCAGCACAGGCGGTTGTAAGCGGCATATTCACGGTAAAAGGAACCGGAATGGTGCAATCGTAGGTTTGCGCGGATACTTGCGCAGTTGCCGCCGTGGTCGGTCCATAACCAAAAGCCTGCACTTGATAGGTGTACGTGGTTTGTCCTGCTACACTTCCGTCCGTATACTGCGTATTTCCCGCCGACACAATCGCAAGAGAATTTAATACAGGATTCAATGCGCCTTCGCCGCGCAAAATCACGTAGTCGGCAATATGTGCGCCACCGCTCCAGTTGAGCCGCATCGTGGGATTGGCGCCGCTACAGCTTGGCGTTACGGTGAGCGGCGATGGGTTATCCGGTGATGGCGGCACTATAGAACAATCCATCGGACTTCCCCCACTCATTTTGTTTGAAGTGTTAAATTCACCATTTGATGTCAAGGCGGTAATGGTGTAGGCATAAGCAAGGTTTTGGCTAAGGGTGTTTGCGCTGCCGGATTGTGGCGTTAAACTGTACGAACGAAAAAAGGGCGACGCGGTGTCAGGGTCTATAAACTCGCGGTTTGATGTACCAAATGCGTCGGTTTCGTATTCCGTTATTGTATATCGATTTGGCAGGGTTGCCCCGGGAGGATATGACCATTGTATGATAAAATTTGGCTGATTTGTCGCCTGGCAGCCCTTGATCACACCTTCAAGTATCGGCGCCTGCAATCCTAAAGAAACGCCGCAAGTAGCTGAATTAAAATCAACGCCATCCGTATTTGAAGACAACGACCAGCCGGTGCCGGTTACCCGAACTTGAAAATCATAAACATGTCCCGCGCCTTTGAGCAGTTCCGCGTTGCACGTACCACCACTGCAGATGATACCGGGATCGGCAATCTGTTGCAATGATCCCTCATCGATTTTTTGATACACACTATAGGATGTACTCGCCACACCGGAGTTGTTCCATGAAAGGATCGCTTTAAAATAACCTCTTCCGAGGGTACCGTCGCTGTTATATGCAACACACATGTTGTTGCTATCAAGATCAGCGGTTACGGTAAGTGCGGGTACGGGACATGCGGCAACGCCGGCGACAGGATTTGACCCGACCGGCGATTTGGTTAATCCTCCTGGTCCTGTTGCTTTGATGTAATAGTCATATACGTCATCAGTAACTGGACTTATGCCTTGATAGGTGTCTATCACTTCGCACGTTTCCGATGCACAATCCGCATCTTGCAGTGTTGAGAATGATATTCCCGTACCGGCATTATGCGCCGCACGATACACGTCATAAGTATTGGTATTTGCTGTTTTCGGCCAGTATACCCGCACCGAGGGGTTTGATGCCTGACACATACTTTTTGCATTGACGGTAGTGGTTGGAGGAGGAGTGCAATCGTATGTGGTTACCTGATCGCTCATTGCCGAAGCATAGGTTATGCCGCCTCCGGACGCATACAGGGTAAATTGATACTGGTAGGAGGTTGCAGCATTTGCGGTTGTGTGATTGAAAACATAATTGGGATAGCCCGGATTGCCAATCAGACCAACATTCGTATCGCCAGTCGTCCAAGTTGAACCGTTATTCGTTGAAAAATACCAATCAAGCTTGGTAAACGAGCCGTTCGCAAGACTGGTTGTCCATTGGATCGAAACGGTCGGCTGCATCCCGGCACAATCCTTGGCAAATCCGGTTATCGCCGCTTCACCTGATGCACGCAATTCTCCCCTGCTTAAGCCGAAAATAAAAAGTCCTGCACTAAAAAGAGCGGGTACGAGCAAAAACCACCGTACGTGTTTTTTTGAAAGGCGCACAAGAGTTTTTTGAGTACAGTTGTGCGACAGTGCGCGTTTGAGTATCATTCGCATGAGGAAAATGGATGCAGAAGCTGTATGTTGGTGAGTATGTGTGCGATGTTTTCTTAAACTGTCTCACTTTAGTATTGCGGATGTAGATTTATACTTTAGGATGCATATTTTATATAGTGCAGTATACCACAAAAACTAGCTGTGGACAAAATATCTTTCTCCACAACACGAGAGGCGATGGATTGTGCATATGGGAAATCGGCACATAAAAGTTTTGCGTATCCCTGCTTGATAGTGATTTCATGTTTTATGAAAAATATGCTATACTTGAAAAGCCTGAAAAATGGCAAAGGGCAATGGCAGTTGATTGCAATTTTTTTAAAAATAGTACTTGTTATTCGTTAACTTAGTAAGTATGTCACTTCAGAAAATCAGAGTTGTACTTGCGATCATTGCGGGTGCGGCGGTTCTCGGCATAGCCCTCATCATAATAAACATACCGGCATCACAGGATGTAACCTCGCCAAAGTCCGGAGGCGTGCTACAGCAACCATCATCTTCCAAGGATACGAATCCTCTCACCAACACAATGCGTGATCCGAAAACATTGCATGTACCCGATACGCTCTTTGGTATTATTGGCACCATTCAAAAAATTGAGGGACGTGCATTAACCATTGAAGGGACCATACTTTCTGAAACACCTTCCGCTGAAGGAAAAGACCTTTTTAGCGAGATAAAGTTTGTAACCCTGACCGATGGCGCAAAACTTACCAAAACCACCTTTATAAGAAAAGCGGATCTTGCCAGCGAAGCGCCAAAAATGATTCCCCAACAAACGGTGATTGCTGTTGAAGATTTGCGGATCGGCATGCAGGTGCAAGCGCTTGTGGGGAAAAATATTCCCAACGAGCGCTCCTTTAACGCGATATCGCTCAATGTACTGTAAGCACAAAACAAAATAACCCGCCGACTCGGCGGGTTATTTTTACGAGGCACTACAAGTTACAGCCCGCAACTCCGATTTCACAATACTCATACATACGCGACGTTACCGTGGTTTCTATGGCGTAGGTACTACCGGGATTGGTAACCGATTCAACTTCTACCACAATAGTTACTCTTGGTTGCGCATATGCTTCACCGGGATTGTCCTGGGGAGTGATATAAAACTCCAGTTTTGATACGTTTCCTGTATCGCCGGTCCTCTTTGACACGCGCATGCTGTGGGTAGTGAGTATCTCTTCAGTGTCAGTGTCAATGTTAATTTCGCCGTCAAAATCGGTATCCGCTTTTTTTAAAATACAAGGAAACGCTTGGGAGGCGCACACTCCTTGCGAATCCATAAGTATATACTCAACTGGAATGCCGTTACTGTCCCGTAAGTAGAGGTTTCGTACCGGGAAGGTTATGCCGCCCTCCGCCTGGTACCTGGGGTAGTCAATCGTCATAAGGCGAATATCGCGCGCCATCTGTTCAACCGCGAATTCCAAGTCAGTGGTAAGTTTTTGGCGCACCACCACATCACGCTGGGTGCGCACATACGACAAGAAAATACCGGTAACCGCCGTCATGGTAAGCACAAAGATGCCCATGCTGATGATGAGCTCAATCAGCGTATATCCTTGTTTGTTTTCCGTTACCTGTTGCATGTTTGATGCGGTTATTTCCAATTATAAAGTTCGTCTTGTACGATTATGGTGTGCTGGCTGCCGCGCTCCGTATACTGCACTTCTGAAATTACTTGGATGCCGATTTTTTCCCAGTCGCCATCCCCTTGATCGCACGTGGGATTTCCACCGCCTTGATCTTCTCCATGGCGTACGGCGGTAATATCAGTATCGATCTCGCGACAAATTTCATACACGCTGATAAGGCGGCGATAGGGACTTTGCTCCCACACACTCATATCTGACGGGTTTACGGTGTACTGCGCCGCGCGCGCGCGGTTTTGCTCATGCACATAGCGTCCTTCAACAATGGTCCCTTTTTTTCCCGTCCACAAGACGGTTGGCGCGTCCGGATTGTAGTGAGCTGAATCCTGCAGTGTATCGGGTGCGCCATCGGCAAAATCCAAAATGAGCGTTAAATCACGATTGGCGGCATTATTGCCGTCTCCTTCAACCCCTCGATCCCAATCATCTACCAATAACAGGGGAGGTGGCGTAGCCGTTCTCCGTTCAATATCAAGCCAATTCGTATCCCGCGCCGCACGCACAAGCTCAACGCCCTCACGCGCAAGATTTTGCGCTACAATACGCGTGCTGATACCACTGTTCGCGCGCGACAATACCTGCAAAAGTGTTAGCGACGCAATCAAACCCGTGGTAATAATCGCGACCGCCGCCATGACCTCAATGAGGCCGAAACCTTCTTGCATTTTTACATAATTCCATCGCATACATCAGTCAATCAGTATCTGCTTGGTCAAGCGAAGTAAAGTGATTGTTTTTGTTTTTCCTGACCCAATATGTTCCAGGATAATGACTATCCGCTTTGCGTCATTTGAAGTAGGGGGTATTTGCATATTGTATACAAATGCGTCATTGGTAGGCGGCCGAAAAGTAACATGGGCACCGCTTGCGGGATTTCCCGGAATAGAGGAGCCGTCCGCATCTTCTACCGCTGTGAGCGCAATGCCGTCCGGAAGATTAATGGTTTCAAGCAGTTCGTTTGGTCCATCATGCAAAAAATTTCCGTCACAATCCGCAAAAACCGCATAGGAACCTCCTGCACCTACCGTAGCAACCGCGATGCCGTAACCGCCTTCAGGAACCACCAAGCCGGCACCGCATTCCGTAGTGAGACCCGACCATGCATGGTTGCGCGCGGCAATGAGCTGCGCCGCTAATTCTTCCGCCGCAGTATTGAGCTTTGAATCTCCTTCAAACGCACGCATATTCACCGCAAATATCAAGGTCAGCAGCACAAAAATACCAATGCTCGTGAGCATCTCTATGAGGGTAAACCCTCTCTTGCTTCGCAAGGTCACGCCAAATAATTTTGGTGTGTGGGTAAAGCCGGGACGACGTATACATGCTATCCAACGTTTTTGCAAAAGATTGTTCTGTACACTATGCATGGGGAGTATTGCTTGTGTAATAGCCAAAATAAAAGCAAAAATGCAAAATGAAATTCTAAGCGAATGGCATGACGATGTTGTGGGGATGCTATATGCTGATCACCCCCAGATACCATTGTACCAGTTGCGGTCCCCACAGCAAAGCGATTAAGGTGCCAATGCTCAAGAAAGTGCCGAAAGGAATTTGGTCTTTTCCCCGTTTTTTGCGCAGGAGGATGAGTGCGATACCGACGATACTTCCGGAAAGATAGGCAATCATCAGTGCCACAAGCGTAGCCTGCCAGCCCAGCATGACACCCATAAGCGCGCCAAGTCGAATATCTCCCCCGCCGATCCACGCGCCTTTTGAAACAGCGAACTGCAGGAGAAAAAATCCTCCGGCAACACCCGCTCCTACGAGCATAGTATACCATGAAACGCCCAAGAACGCATTCCAGAGGTATGCAACGCCGATTGCGGGAAGTGTTACCTTATCCAAAATGATCTGCCACCGCAGGTCATATACAAAAATAACCATGAGCGCCGCGATAAAGAAAAGGTTGCGGAAGAGCAGAAAAACGTCCATGGGAGTAAAGATTCCTGGGGGAAAGACATCTGAAGACGCGCCACTGCTATGTCGCGCCATCGCGTAGTACGCGAGTGCGAACAGCAGACCGGTCGCCAATTCAACCAGCGGATATTGCCATGAAATTTTTTTGCCGCAGTGTCGGCACTTTCCTTGCTGTACGGCGAAGCTCACAAGCGGCACAAGCTCCACACATGACAATACGTGTTTGCAGTTGGGGCAATACGAACGCCCGCGCAGAACGGAATCTTCCGTATGTAACCGCCAAATAAGGGCGTTGAGAAAACTCCCTATGATAAGCCCAAAAATAAAGATGGCTATACCCATAAAATACAGGTTATTCCCATTTTTTCATATTATTCACGCGCAGAGGTCAATGCAAATATTTCATGCATAGATTCTCGCCTGCGCGGGAATGATGAGAGCAATGAGATGTTCGTTCTTTTTCTTGGAGTTGTGCTGCGTAGGTAAGTGTACCATTTTCCGCAGATACAAAACACCCCCGAAAATACATCGGGGATGTTTTCAATTCTAGAATTTCATCAAGATAATTGATTACAGAATACCATCTTGATTCGCGGTATGCAGACCAGCAGGAAGACCTCCTGTAGCTCCCTCCAAATAAAAGAATAGGTCGTATTTGCTGGTATCAGTTCGGGTATACGCATAATCACAAACCGCACCGGAACCAGCGGCGCATTTGGCGCTTGTGGCATCCGTAGACGGATCTTTAGGGACAAGACCCATATACGTTGTACCAGCCACCACATCCTTTATTCCATTTGCAGAACTGATTGTATCACACGTAGCATTACCGCAATCCGCTTCAATACCAGTTCCTAAACGCAGAGTTGCTCCTTGCAGAGCTGCTCCTATAGGATAAGACGAAATTTCCGTATAATACAATTCCAGTGCGGTTTGGATCTGCTTAATATCCGCTATGCGTTTCGCGTCGCGCGCTTTGAGACGCGCGTTGTTGAGCGCGACCACGGCGAGCGTGGAAAGCAAGCCGATGATGGCAATAACAACGAGCAATTCAATAAGTGTAAAACCTTTTTTGTTAAGTATTTTCATTGTGTTCACCTCCTCTCGTTATAATCGCCAATCGGTTGCACACGTTTACGGGCCATGCCGCACCGCGTGAAAAACTTTTATACCACACTCACGCTGCTAGCTTACCCCAAACGCGCGTACTGATTATGATGCGGGTATCTCGTGGAAGTTTTCCACAGGATATCTGTATTATAGCACAAAGAGCTGGTCATGCATAGTAAGTATGGATGTTCCGCCTTCCTGCAAAAGCAGGCAAGCGCGAAAATGAGGATACAGATACCTACCTGTTCCCTGCAAGCCGGTTAAAATCCCTGCGCCAAATTGTACATGGGCAAAATAATCGCCGCGACCATCATGCCGACCGCCACGCCCATCATGATCATGATCATAGGTTCAATGAGCGTTACGAGATTATCCACCAGATTCTGTACCTCGCGGGCGTAAAAATTGGACATGCGTTCCAATACCTCGTCCAGCCGTCCCGTACGCTCACCAACCGAGAGCATTTGCGGCACCATGGGCGGAAAGACCGCACTCTTGTTCATAACCGATGTCAGCGGATTGCCATCCTCCACCTCGCGCACCGTCTGCAAAATGACCTCCTTAAAAACCTTATTCCCGACCACGTCCGAGGTAATGCGCAATGCCGCGGTGAGATTGACGCCGCCGACCAAAAGCGTATGCAGCGACCGCGAAAACCGCACGATGTAAATGCGCTGAAAAAGCGTGCCAAAAACAGGTATGTGGAGTTTTATGCGGTCCCACTCACCACGTCCAATATCCGTACGCAGGATAAAGCGCATACCTACCAGGCAAAGTCCGAGTCCGCCGAATATCGCCCACCAGTAGTTTTGAAACACGTGCGACGTGCCGATGAGAAGCCGTGTGGAAAAAGGCAGTTGTGCGCTGGTACCCTCAAAAATTTCGGTGAGCTTCGGCACGACGAACATCATCATCAGGGTTCCCACAATCGCCATACCCGTCAGCACGAATATCGGATAGGTCATCGCGCCCTTGATTTTGCTCATGAGGTCATAGTCTTTTTCTTTTTGATCCGCGAGATAGGTGAGCACCTCGTCCAGTTTTCCCGAAGTTTCCCCCGAACGGATGATGTTCACAAAAAAATCATCAAAGATTTCGGGGTAGTGCCCCAGCGCTTGGGAGAGTTTTGCGCCGCCGTCCACCTCGTCCGCAATTTCCGTAATCATGATTTTGAGTTTGGGATTGCGGATTTGCTTGATGAGACTGCGCAGCGCCTGTACGATTGGCATGTTGGCGGAAATCATCACCGAGAGCTGGCGGGAAAATATGACCAGATCCTTGGTTGAAACCCGCTGCAGAATATGCGACACCCTCTGCAGGATATTGATGCCGCCTATTTCTTTGACCACGAGCGTATTCAAACCGTAGTCCGACAGTACTTCGGCCGCAATGGATTCCGTCGGCGCTTTGACCGTTCCTTCCACAACTTGCCGCGCGTTGTTGGTTGCTTTATATGAATAGACAGGCATAGAAATAACTCCACACATGATCATGCGCCAAGGGGTGTTTATCTCTTCAGAAGCGACTGGAACACACCTTCGTCCTGCGCGTTGGCAAAAGCCGTTTCCCGCGAGATACGATCGGACCGCACGAGATCGGCAAGCGCGCGATCCAGTGTCGTCATACCCTCTTCGCGCGATGTTTGCAGAATGGTTGCAAGTTGCTGCACACGCCCTTCGCGCAGAAGTGCGCGCGCAGCCGATGTTCCCAACAACACCTCGGCAACGACAAGTCTTCCGCCTCCCGTTTGCGATATCAGGCGCTGAGCGACTACGGCAACAAGAATCTCCGAGAGCAGCGCGCGCGCGTATGCGCGTTGTGATTCGGGAAACGCTTGCATGAGCGTATCAATGGCAAGAAGTGTATTATTCGCATGCAGCGTCAGCAACACGAGGGTGGTACCCTGCGCGATTTCCATAATCGTCCGCACGTCAGCATTTTCGGAAATACCGTCCGCAAAGAGCACGTCCACATCTTCATGCGCCACGTGGGCGAGTCCCGCGGCAAAGCTCGGCGTATCTTTGCCTATTTCCCGCTGATCAATGACGCTCTTTTTGTCGGCAAATACTTGCTCAACCGGCGCTTCAAGGGTTATGACGTAGGCGGCGCGGCTGTTATTGATAGCCTCAAGGATCGCCAATGCGGTGGTACTGCGCCCCGATCCGTAAGGCCCGGTGATGATGACGAGGCCTTTTTTCACTTGGGTAATCTTCTGCACGCTTTCCGGAAGGCCAAGTAAAGCAAGCTGCGGGGGGCGCGATGGCATAAGCTGAAAAATAACGGACGGAAATCCTTGCTGCATGAAGACGCGCACTTTCGCGCGCATATGGTTGCTGAAAGTGTAGGCAATTATTACTTCTTTTTTCTCTGCAAGCATAGCGAGATCTTCCGGCTTCAAGAGCGACTGCACAATGCCCTGCACAAACTCTTCCTGTAAAATTTGCTCTTCGTACAAGAGCCGAAGCTGCCCGTCCACGCGTACCGCCGGCTGGCTGCCGACGGTAAAGTGCACGTCGGACGCTTTCTGACCCATAGCGGTCGTCAAAAGACGTTCAAGAATGATTTGTTGCGCTGATTGCATACTTCAACTGACAACTGACGGCTCACAACATGCAGGGTAAGATTTATTCAATGATGTTGTAAGAGCAGGTTGCGGGTTATTTCAAGTGTTTCTTTATTTTCTCCACCACTTCATTCGGCATAAAATGCGCTTTAATCAGATAATCCGCAGCACCCAAATCCAATCCCTTTTTGACATCATCGCGCTGGCTTAAGTTGGTGAGGAGAATGACCGGAATGGCTTTGGTTGCAGGATCTTTTTTGAGTGCTTCAAGCACCTCAAAACCGTTTTTCTTGGGCAGTAAAATATCCAGCAAGATTAGCGCGGGCTTGCTCTTTTTCGCCTGCGCCAACGCTTTTTCGCCATCGGACGCTAACACGGCTTTATAGCCTTCCAGTTGGAGTTTCGTGGCATACATGCCGATGAGAAACGTATCATCCTCAACGAGCAGAATGGTGGGGAGCATTTTTTTAGACATACACTTCATAACGCGCGACGCACAATGCACAACTGACTGTCCACATCCTTTCTATGTTGCGCTGTTGTACGTTGTCGGCAGGTAAGTAGTAAGTAAATGATTATTCTTTCGTGATCCGCAACACCTCTTCCAAAGTCGTAATACCGTGCAGGGCTTTAAGAAGACCGTCTTGAAACAAATTGGTGAATTTTTGCTTCGTAAGCTCTTTTTTTACCTCATCCGCATGATACCCCGCAATCATGATTTTCCGCATCGCATCGGTAACATCCACCACCTCTACAATCGCAACGCGGCCCTTGTAACCCGAATTGCCGCAATGCACGCATCCCTTGCCTTCATAGTATACCTGATTTTTTGGCACTTCGTCTCCTATAATGCCGCGCAGTTCCGCAAGCGGTCCCTCCATCGTCTTGAGTGTTGATTCGGGAATATGCGCCTCTTTTTTACATTTGGTGCAAATGCGGCGCGCAAGACGCTGCGCCAGCACCACATTGAGCGTTGAGGCAAGAAGAAACACCTCAACATCCATGTCAATGAGGCGCGGAATGGCGCCGACCGCGTCATTAGTGTGGAGCGTGGTCAGTACAAAGTGTCCGGTTAACCCGGCATGAATAGCAAGTTCGGCGGTTTCATTGTCGCGAACCTCGCCCACCATAATGATATCAGGATCCTGCCGCAAGAGTGCGCGCAGCCCGCTCGCAAACGTAAAGCCGACTTCATGGCGCACCTGGCTTTGGTTGACGCCTCTGATAAAGTATTCAACCGGATCCTCAAGTGTGGAAATATTAACATCTTCTTTATTCAGTTCCGAAAGCGCGGAAAATAGCGTGGTGGATTTTCCCGATCCCGTTGGACCAGTTACCAAAAAAATGCCGTTTGGGCGCGTAATGTTTTTCTTGATGATTTCAAGCGCGCGGCCATCAAAGCCTATGTTTTCAAACGTTAACGATCCCTGATTGGTATCAAGAATACGCATGACAACTTTTTCTGAAACGGTAAGCGGCAGTATGGAAATACGGAAATCAATGTCTTTCCCGTCAAGCGTCAGACGTATGCGCCCATCCTGGGGAATGCGTGTTTCATCAAGTTTGAGGTTTGCCAGCACCTTGATACGCGCTATCATCGCATTATGAATGTACTTCGGCAAAATAAGCGATGTATGCAAAATACCGTCAATGCGGTAGCGCACCCGGCTCTCGGTTGCCATCGGTTCAACATGAATGTCAGACGCATGCCCCTCAACCGCGTGACGAATGATCACCGAAACGATTTTGGAAACCGGAGCCTGCTTGATGGTGTCATACTCCTTGCGATCTTCGGTTTTATGCTCAAGTTCTTTGACGCTCTCTTCAAAATCTCCTTCAACAACGTCAAGCACTTCCTCAACCTCTCCTCCGAGCGTTTGATACTGCCGCATGGCGGCATTGAAGCTCTCCTGCGAGCAGTAATGATAGCGAAGGCGCTTGCCCTGCTCTTTTCCCAAAAACTCAACAGCTTGCAGCGCCTGAAAATTGTGCGGGTTGCGCAACGCGATGGAAAGTTCCACGTCATCCTGGGCAAAACACACGACACCGTAATTCTGCGAAACTTTTCGCGGTATGATAGTGAGCACCTCCCGAAGAATATTTTTTGTACGCAAGTCCGCGTATTCAATATGCACCACTTCCGCTATGAGACGCGCCAAATCTTCACCCCCGATAATTCCCTGATTAATGAGTGTGTCCTCAAGCGAGCCGCCGTCTCTCGCGAGCGTCGCTGCGAGTGTCCGCGCAAGGTCAGGCGTGAGTATGTTACGCCTCGTAAGTTCGTCAAAGAGTTGTTGGTTGGTCGCCGGTAGGAGCATATTAAGGCAAGTTGGTGAGTGTTTCCAGAAAAGGATTCGGGTTCCCCGTACGTACGAGATCGTGCGGCGAGGTATTGCCGTTTTCGTCCACCGCAACGACCGTGTAGTAATACGTTTCTCCGGTGACGGTTCGTTCATCGTGCCATGACGTTGCTGGAAGCTCCACCTGCGCAATACGATTGCCCAAAATACCCCGTTGCATTGAGCGGTACACTTCGTAGTATGCAAGATCTGCGGTTGAGACCAGATCCCAACGTACATCCACGGTTCCGTCGCTTTGAGGGCGCACCAAGATATTTCTCGGTTGCGGAGGCGCGAGAAGATCGCTGGGACGCACGCCCGTTTCCCGTGAATGTGTGGACTCCGTTCCTTGCGGCGTGATACGCGTCAGGGTGTAATAGTACCACGTGTCATTTTTCAGACCCTGATCTTCATAAAAGAGCGTACCTGCGGGAACGGCTGCGACCCGGATACCGGTAACACCGCGCTCGGGTGAACGATATATTCCTATCTGCGTACCATGCGGATAGAGGGGTTCCTGCCAAAAGATGCTTATCGTACCCCCGATCTGCTCGTCCAGCGCATCCGGAGCGGAAAGCGCATCCATTGCACTCGCCGCCTGCGCGCGAATATCCTCTTGTACCACATACCCGCGCGGCGTCTCAACACGGAGATGCAGATAGTCAGAATCGGTTAAGATGGCAAAAGATCCTCCTCTGACTTGGGTTTCCGTAGCTTCCCGATCAAGCAGCCCCAACAAGTCTCCCGCCGTCAAGCCTTGTTGGGCGCGTTGCGCATACTCCTGAATTTTTTCCGGAGGCAAAGCCGCGAGTTTTTGCAGCATCTCCGGCGTGAGTTGCACAACCCCTGCAAACTGCGCTCCTGAAGGAGTCGGGGAGAAAAGCCCAAGCTGGATCGCTGCAAAAATCACCGTCCCCAAAAGACACACCGCGCTCACTGCCGCGAGGAGAATATTTTTAGTGCGGGAAGGTGCTAAGAATGTGAACTTGGTCATAGGGGGGCATGTTAGCGCATGGCGTACGTCGTGAGCGTTACGGTGAGTGTTTGCTGGCCCGGCGTAAAGGAAACCAGCGGTAAGTCAAAAAGCGGCGTATGTGTTTCAATGACGCCAAGAAAATTTTTGAATTGCGGATAGGAGATGCCTCCTTCCGTTGCGGCTACAGGAGCAAGCGTGATGGAAAGCTGTTTCTGCACCGCAAACGATGCTGGTGATGACGGCGCGTTCGCACCCGCCGCCACGCCGCTCTTCCGGTCGGGAACGGTTGCGAGCGTACGCGCCTCCGCGTCAGTCAGGGAAATGTTTTGAATGCGCATGCCTGCCTGCAATGCAAAATCATCCAACATGAAAAAGAGATCTGCGGAGGTAAGTTCTTCGGGAACTACGCGCGCAATTTTTTCCTCCTGCCCTCGCGCAAGCTTTTCATACGTTCCAATAAGATGTTCCGTATAATTTTCCTGCACTTGTAAGTTTGCCACTTCACTCTCCAACACCTCAGCTGATGATCGCAGCGTCGTATGGATATTGAAATACTCGGGACGCAGGAGAAACAAAAAGCCACTGATCAGCGTGATACCCACCACCACCCCGAGTGTCACGAAAAAATAACCTGTCATCGCCTGCAAGCCAAACCAATAAAGATGGTCGGTAAACTTTGCCTGCTTCTCCTTGGCGTCTCCGGTAAAATGCATAATGCGCACTTGTTCTTTCATAGAAGAAAAATTATGGACGTGCTAGAGATGAAGCAGTCACTGCATACTTGTAAAAGATGTCCGGCTGAATTTCCAATTGGATGCTGAATTGCACGGTTTCTCCCCCGCTTTGCGCGTCCGGGTCTTCCGTGCCGCTCACTGTTGCGTTGTTGATAGTCACGTTCCGAACAAAGTCTGTCGCCTCTTCAAACGCCAAAAGCTGTTCGCCAACGCTCGTCAGCGAGTCGGTTGACGCGTTGAGTATGATACTGCCATTGGTTGTAGCTGAAATGCCTTCGTAAAAAACGTTCGGCAGTGTTGTGGCTTCAAGAGCGTCAAAAAATTTCGTCCAGTAAATGTGTGTGTCAAGCGCATCCGCAATCGTCTGCAGTTTATTTTGGAACGCGAGAACGGATTCCTTCCGCACCTCAAGCGCGGCGAGATTTTCGGTGTACCGCGCATAGTCGTGCAGCAGCACCTGACGGTGAGTGAGGATGGTGAGACGGTACCCCTGTAGACCACCGTACAGCAAGACAAGAAAAAATACAGTGCAAATTGTTGACCACAGCAGAATTAAAAATCTTCGTTCAAGCTCTCGTGGCGAGAGCTTCAGAAATTGCCCTTTAACAAAATTTACGGTAAATGGTTTCTTCTTGCGGGGTGTTTTTATCGACTTGGGAGATGCGGTGAGCCGTATCTGCTTGCGCTCTTTCACCTCGGAGATCATGCGCACGGTATAGGGGAAAAGTTTGCTCAAGATTGCCCCGCGCTTGGTTTGCGAGGTCAACAACACCGTTCGCTTCGTAGGTATCGTCTTGGGAAACGGTGTTACCTGTGTGTCCTTCGGCGCATCGCGCCGATCTTTGGTAACTAGAAGTTCAACCCGACTTTTTTTACCCTGCATCGGTTTTCCATCAAGAGAGCGGCTTTCACTTTTTACTTTCTTGTCCCAAGTAAACCACGCGCGCCAAAAGTGTGGATGCGCGGTTTGCGGAACAACTATGGGCAATGCCGCTTTTGCGCGTTCGCTGTGCAGGTTGTGCCGTCCTGTTGCCACGACAGCGAGCGACTGTGTCTTTTTATGTCGGGAAAATAAGCGACGCCACCATGCGCCTTGCGACTTGCGTGCGAGAACCGTTGCGCGGCTCTGCAATTGCTCGTCTGCCCCGACACGCCCACGCGGAGGTTGCGAAGCTGGCACTTTGACTTTTGATTCCTTATGCTGCCGGAGGATGGGTTGCGTCTCTCCGGTTCCCGCATGCAACAACGCGCGTAGGCGAAACCACCATGAATGATGCGCTTGAAGAACCTGAAAAACGTAGACGGGGTAGCCGGATTTTTTTCGCTGACGCGGGACAAACATGCTAACTTTTTTCTTTTGTTGTTTTTCCCTTTTCCTGCCCCTCAAACTTGTGGCATCTGCCGGAGTTTCAGGAATACGCTTCCGGAAAATCTCCTCTAAAGCATCGGCGCGGCGCGCGTCATTTTCCCGATGAAGGCTCGTGCGGCCCGCGATATCCGTATAGAGCGTATGCGCGTTCACTTGCTGCGAACTCCGCTGCTCCTTGGTATCTTTTCTTCTTCCTAGCGTGATACCGAAAATCTTCTCCGATTTTTTTGGCAAGTGTTGTTCGACAGCATCGGCCACGGCAGTTACGCGTAAACCATACCGATCGACCGCGGAACGTGCGGTATTTCCTTCATGCTTCCGCTTGTTGAAAAACGAGGGTATGATTTTAAATCGACGCTTTGCCGATGGATCAATCCTCGCGGGATTGGTCATGCGCAATGATACGCGCTTCCGATTTTTTCTGGCGCGCTCAAGCTCAAGCCTCTCCTTTTTACGCAACTCTTCGGGAAGCAAGTTTACTGACGACATGGAAAAATAGTTGAGAATTTAGACGATATCGCGCATGGCAAGCCCGACGCTTATGGCAAATTTCGCACCGATTTCATGGAGAATGGGCTTCAAATCTTCGGGGTAGATGACGCGCGCCCAAGGATCGCCTATTGAAACACGCAAATTGGTACGATCGGCAATGTACGACTCCAAATTGATCAGGTAGCTGCCGCCGCCGGTGAGCACGATGCGGTCAACACTGCTTTTGCGCTTGGTATGCGCGGTATCCGCAGCCACAACCTTTTGCGATGATTTGGTATTGTTTCTCGCACCGTCCACAATTACCCTTGCGAAGTACGCTTCGGATGTTGCGCTGCCATGATACCTCTGCTCATACTGACTTTGAAAAAGATTGAGTGAGTATTGAATTTCCTGCAGAATGGGGTTGATGACGGTTTCAATGGTCTTGGGGAAGGAATTCACGCTTCCCGGTATAGCGGCAGCGACACCAACATCGCGCTTAAACTGCTCTGCGCGATCCAGGCTGATATTCAGACTATTGGCAATGGCGCGCGTAATGGTTGAACCGCCTATCTCAATGCTCCGGTTGAGAAACGGGATGCCCTTGACAACAATGGAGATATTCGTGGTAACCGCTCCAATATCAACGATCATGGTTGTTTCCGGATCGCTACCAACGAGCGATCGGGCAAGCGCAAAAATTTCAGTTTCCAAACTCAACAAATCCAGTCCGGCTTTCTGGCAAATGTCAATGTAGCGCTTCACCAGTGTCTTTGGCGCCCCCGTGAGCAGTATCTCCTGATACTTTTCTTTTGGTGTTATGCTATCTTTTGCATCGCTTGCACCCGCTTTTCTTGACTTAAAAAATCCCCGCCGCCCCGCTTGCGCATGTCCTCCGCCCGGTTGCAGGTTGATCAACTCCCAAACCAAGTTCATCTCCTCCAGGGGAAGTGGTATAACCTTTTTCGCTTCCCAGTGCACCGCGGATTCCAGTTCCTTTTTGGACATTTTGGGAAGGGTAATGACGGAGCTAAAAACCGAAAAGGTCGGAAGGGAAATAATGACTTTGGTTGTGGTAATGCGCGCGCGGCTACACACCTCACTCAATAACTCGCTGAGACGGTCTATCGCTTTGCTATCCGTTCCCAATTTTGCGTCGGCAACCGGTGTTTCGCTAAAACCATAGGTAACCAGCTGCGGCCTGCCGTCCTGATTTTTCAGCTCAACAACTTTAATACTCGCATTGCCGATATCAACACCCAAATAACTTGCCCGTGAAGAGAGTAGGGACATATGAGGTAGAGCGTAAGAATAACCCGACAAGACATTTCGGTGGCAGGAAAAATCTCTGCCAAAAAAGTTTATAGTTGTATGTGTTGTATGTTTTTTACTATACCATAAAACACTTTTCAGCACAAAATGTAAGTTCTCCACAACACCGAAGTTACGATCAGATAGACGTAACACTACCAACATACACATCGCAAGATGCGCAACACGCTGTGTGGCGCAAAGTATGGTCGTGCTATGAATTTTGCATATCGTACATATTGTGGTATACTACACATATCTTTACTTCATCACTTCCACGCCTTATGGAATTTTCTCTTTGGTTCGTATTAGCCATACTCGCCGCAGTCATACTGTGGATTATCGCCATATACAATAGCCTGGTACGCGCCCGCACGCGCACCCGTGAAGGGTACGCGGACATTGAAGTCCAGTTGAAACGCCGCTACGATCTCATCCCCAACCTCGTGAAGACAGTACAAGCGTACGCCAAGCACGAATCGGGGTTGTTTGAAAAGGTAACACAAGCACGATCGGCCGCTGTGCAAACAACCGATGTTGCAAAAAAAGCGCAAGCGGAGAATGCGTTAAGCGCGACACTCAAATCTTTGTTCGCGGTTGCGGAAAATTATCCCGACCTCAAAGCGACGCAGAATTTTTCCCAGCTACAAGATGAACTTGCAGATACCGAAAACAAGATTCATGCAGCTCGGCGTTTCTACAACAGTATGGCGCGGGATTACAACATCAAAATAGAGGTCTTTCCGAATTCTCTGTTTGCGCAAGTGTTTCATTTTGTGCAAGTTGCGTTTTTTGAGATAGACAAGGCGGAGGAACGCGAAGCGGTTAAAGTAAACTTTTAAGGATCCGGGAGATGCATATTGCCTATGGCACTGTACCAGGAAATAGACGTCAATAAGAAAAAGACACTTGCATTGATGGCACTCTTCGTAACAATCATTTCCGCGCTTGGTTGGTTGTTTGATACGATCTTCGGCGAAGGATATCTCTTCCTTGTAATCGCACTCTTGTTCGCGGTGAGCACAACCATTTTCAGCTACTACAAAGGCGATGCGGTGGCGCTTACCGCGAGCGGCGCCAAGCCCATCACCAAAGACGATAATCCATACGTGTATCGTTTAGTTGAAAATCTCTCCATTGCCTCGGGTCTTCCTATGCCACGCATCCATATCATCACCGACCCTGCGCTGAATGCTTTTGCAACGGGGAGAGATCCGCAACACGCATCACTGGCGCTTACCACGGGAATCATACAAGCACTGGAAAATGAAGAACTTGAGGGGGTGATTGCGCACGAGCTCTCGCACATAAAAAATTACGACATACGGGTCATGATGATGGTGTTGGTGCTCGTTGGCACTATCGGCATATTGGCGCATGTGCTGTTGCGCGCGCAATATTTTGGCGGCAGCCGCAGGTCGCGCGACGGGCGTGCGGGTGTGCTGCTGCTGATTTTGAGTATTTTCGCCGCCCTGCTTGCGCCGCTTGCCGCGCAGCTGATTCAGTTGTCTATTTCACGCAAGCGGGAATTTCTGGCTGATAGTTCCGGCGCGCTGCTGACGCGCTATCCCGAGGGACTCGCGCGCGCACTGGAAAAAATTGCGGGCGGCCCCCCCTTGGCGCGCGCGAACGCGGGAACGGCACACTTGTTTATTGCCAATCCTTTTGGCGGAGCCGCGCCCCGCCTTGCCCGCCTCTTTTCAACGCACCCACCTATTGAGGAACGGATCGCGCGCTTACGCCAAAACTAACGCTCCACGATTATTTGTAAATCACGTTTCTCCTATGCATCTCCCCGAACTTGATTACCGCAAAGTAGCCCTCGCCGTGCTACTGGTTGCAACCGCAGCTTTTTTTGCATTCCTGCTCTATCTGCTTTTTTTCAGAACATTTATCGCTCCGGTAATCGAACAACCTCCCGCAACCGGAGGCGGCACGCTTCCCGGAACCGGAGGGTCGGGACCGCAAGTGGTAACGGGCGTGCCGACCACGACCGTACCCGTAACTTCCGGAGGCGCGGATCAGCTCGGGTCAAGCCTGATAGCGCGCGGCGGCATAACGCAGACACCAACCATCAACCGGACTATTTCCGATGCGCTTGCGCTCAACGCATCGGGCGATGTGCAGTACTATGACCGCATTAATGAAAAATTTTACCGCGTTGATGCGCGAGGCGACATTCATGAGCTCACCGGCGAGGTCTTTCACAACGTACAAAAGGTTACGTGGGACAAGATGAGCGCCAAGGCGATTCTAGAATATCCCGACGGCAGCAACGTGGTCTACGATTTTACTACGGCAAGGCAGATTACCCTGCCAAAACACTGGGAAGAGTTCTCTTTTTCTCCGGACAGCGCACAAATAGCCGGAAAATCCATTGGCACGACACCAGAAAACACCTGGCTGTTCGTAGCAAATGCCGACGGCACCGGTGCGCGCGTAGTTGAGGCACTTGGTGAAAACGCGGATCGCGTGGACATCAACTGGTCGCCGAACAACCAAATGATCGGTACCTATAGGGAAGCTAAAGGTTTTGATGAGCAAAAGTTGTTTTTCCTCGGCCTCAATCAGGAAAATTTCAAACTGACGCTCGTTGAAGGACGGGATATCCGCAGCATCTGGAAGCCGGATGGCGCGCAGCTGATCTACAGCGCGTATACGAGCGCCACCGGTTTTCGCCCCGAGCTGTGGGTAGTAGACGCGCAAGGCGATGCGATCGGCAATAACCGGCATGATCTGGGTCTTGCCACGTGGGCGGATAAATGCACGTTCGGCGATACGAAAACGCTCTACTGCGCGGTACCGGACTCTCTCCCTGAACAGGCAGGCCTCTATGAAGAATTGAGTTACGACATACCTGATACAGTGTATAAAATAAATCTTACAAACGGCGTGAAGTCCGTTGTGGGCAAACCGGATGTCGCTGTTGCAATTGAGCAGCTTATCGTTACCGGCGACCAGCGTTTGCTCTACTTCACTGACCGAAAAACAGGCCGCCTCCATACCATGCGGCTGCAATGAGTATGTCCCAACCAACATCTTCCTCAATCTCCTCGCGCGTTTTTATCATTGTTTCCCTTTTGCTGTTCGTGGGGTTATTCGTTGCGGTCGGCAGCCTGCGTACCGCAAACCGCGTACCCGCCGCGCAACAGCAACAGGGTACTACAGCGCAGCAGCGCACAGCAACGCCGTCCGATGATCCACTAATTATAGAAGCGCATCCGGTTGGCGCACCGGAAGTTTCGCCGACCGACCCCGTTTTCGGTCCGGCGGATGCACCCGTAACACTCATTGAATTTAGCGATTTTGACTGCCCATATTGCAAGGATGTTGAGCAAACTCTCCATAAAATTGCCACAGCGTACGGCAATAATGTGCGCTTCGTGTGGAAAGATTTCCCCCTGGTGGAACTCCATCCGAACACGCTCCCCGCGCATGTTGCCGCACGGTGTGCCTTTGCCCAAGACGCTTTCTTTCTTTATAAAGATGCGCTGTACGCGGACCAAGACACGCGCGCGTTGAGCGATTTTTTGCGCTTTGCGGAAGAGTTGCGGTTGGATACGGAAATGTTTCAGCAATGCCTCAATCGGCCCGATGCGCCACTTGCGGTAATTGAAGATTCACTTACGGAAGGTATGCGCCACGGCGTTGACTCAACCCCATATTTCTTTGTAAATAATCAGGAAGTCATAGGCGCGCAAGACTTTGCAACGTTTCAAAAAATTATTGACGCGGAGCTTGCGCGATAACTTCTATGGCAACGGCAGCTTTTTGGTGCACCAAATGCGACACGCAGTATGCCAAGTGGCAAGGACGTTGTAGAGAGTGCGGCGGCTGGAGCACCGTCATTGCCGCCACGCCAGACGCTGCGGCTATTGCCGAGGCTCCAGAGGCTGCGCCGCTTGCCTCATTTGCAACCGCGGTACACGATCGTCTCATAACCGGCATTACCGAAGTTGACCGAGTATTGGGCGGTGGTTTGGTACCGGGATCGGTTGTGCTTATTGGCGGAGAACCAGGTGTGGGAAAATCCACGCTCCTTTTGCAAATGGCGCAGTCGCTCCATGCGCGCGACGCCCGCGTGTTCTATCTTTCCGGGGAAGAGTCCGGCGCGCAGGTGAGTTTGCGCGCAAAGCGCCTGGGTTTGGCGTGCGAATTCGCCTTTGTCCATGTTCATGACTTCGCAAGCGTCAAAGCGCTTTTGGTGAAAGAACACCCCTCCATTGCCATTGTGGACTCACTCCAAACGCTCACTGATGCGGCTGTCGCGGGAGAGGCCGGGTCGCTTTCGCAGGTACGCGCCATCACTGCGCAGCTTGTTGCGATAGCAAAAGAACAGAGTATCGTGTTGATACTCGTGGGACACGTCACCAAGGATGGACAAGTTGCAGGCCCAAAAACACTTGAGCATCTGGTTGACTGTGTTGCTTATTTGGAAACACGCGAGGATGGTGCAACCCGTATATTGCGCGCCGCAAAAAACCGCTTTGGCGCAACGGGAGAAATTGGCGTATTTGCCATGGAAGTGCAAGGACTTATTCCCCTGCAAAATCCTGGCGCCCACTTTTTGGAACATCCAACGGCGCTTCCCGCGGGTTCGGTTATAACCGCAACCATTGATGGCACGCGCGCGCTTGCCTGCGAAATCCAGTCGCTCATCACCAAAACCGCCTATGGCATGCCGCAACGGAGAGCCTCGGGCGTGGACGCTTCACGTATGCAGCTCATCATCGCGCT
>PEYJ01000014.1 GCA_002774425.1 Parcubacteria group bacterium CG08_land_8_20_14_0_20_48_21
ATTTGTGTGTCAAGAGTGTTTATATTTAGCTGATATCAGCGTATTTCAATGTATGCGGATGGAGTAAAGATGGTTGGATGTTTGAGTTATCCACAGATATGCATCACGGACAGGTCTGTTGGAGGTAGGTACTGTTATGCTGCCCTACTTTGCAAAAGAACCCGCGGGGTTGCCGCAGGTTCCTAGGTACTTTAGCAGATTTTTCTTAGCTTTTCCACATGCTCCGGACAAAACGCCACCCGTATTTTACGACAAACAGCGCGAGGATCAGGTAGATGGCAACCTGCACCAGTCGCATGAGGTATTCCGCAAGGTTCAATGTAATATCCTGCACAATCGTGTTAAACTCCTTCACGAAGTTCTGCACTTCGGCGAGCCACGAGTCTTTGAGCGCTTTTCCGTCAACGATTAGGAATTCGTACACGCTCACGTGAAAGAAGGTGAAGTTCAGCCGATCAAGTTGCTCGGCTTTTGCGCGGTTCAAGAGGTCAATCTGCTGTTTAATGATAATGCGCTGCTGGGTCAGCCGTTCAATGAGATTGAGTTTTGAGTCAATAATCTTCGCCAAACTCTCCACATCCCGCACGCTCGTGGCCAACACGGTAAGATCGTCATACGCTTTTTGCGCGTTGCCCAGCGTCTCTTCCACCGATGCGAGTTTTTTCTCCTGGATATCAATTTCATTGGTGTAGTCGTCAACTTGTCCTTTAATGGTTTGAGTATTGGCAACCAATTCTTCAGGTTTCAGATCATCAAGAGCAGTCAATATTTCATCAGCATGGTCATTCTCCACTTTAAACGTGTAGCCGCATTCTTTCTCGTAGCGATTCGAATTTTCAAAGATGACATAGTCTTTTGCCTTCAAGGCTTCAACCGCTCCACAGGTCTTATCCAAATTCGCCGTGCGGTATTGTGCGGTGTATTCCTTAATTTCATACGCTTCCGCGGTAGTACCTGTTGTATAACCGTCGTTTAGTATGACATTGCGCGTGGAAAGTCCAACTTCCTCCGCCATACCTCTACTCGCCGCGACTTTACTGCTCTGCACCCCCATGCCTATGGTTTGTTGCTGCAGCATGCCATCAAACGACTGTGTGCCGCGCAACGCGGTTCGAAACGCAAAACCCAACAGCCAAATGGCAATAGCGAAAAACAGCGCCGCCAAAAGACCAAGACCAAACAATTTTTTTGTAGGAAGATTGCGCCAATTAATGTTAGTGAACATAGAGAGAAATAAAGTAAAGGGTATAATATAAGTATAACACACTAAGCATGGAAAAGAAAATCCTCCCGAGACCAATGCCGCGAGAGGAAAAAACGAAATATGGAGGTTTCAGGAATTTGGAAACGTTTCCCATGCGGGACCTGCGGACATTCGCGCATAATCCTGAATGATGAGATAGTACTCATCTACATCTGCGTCTATCCCCAGACACACCCGCTCGTGCTGCAGAAGTGAACTCTTTCCCAATTCATGCATAACTTGCGCGTCGTGGAAAGCATCCGAATGTGTCGTGAGTAAAATTGGCTTGCCGCACTTGCGGCACTTGCCTACCTGTACACACCCAGCCACACGATCCTCCTTCCGCAGCCTATCCTGTACTGCGACAAATGTTTGGAGATCAGATCCCGTTCCCGTGTGTACCTTAACAGCCATGATGACTATTCCTTAGGTTGTGAGGCGGACACCTCGTTGCAAGAACATGCTCTGTACACCAGCATAGACTATGCACAAATACGGTCAGGTAAGGTGGTTATCAACCTATCTCCTTCGTGTGGGGGTTTTTGAAAATATAAAACCGCCGATACTCATGAGTGCTGCGGCGGTTTTATCTTCCTTTCCCGCATATATGCGGAAAGGGTTCTTCGTGGTTCATTGTTTTACCTTACGGGTATAGCGTACCAACGCTTAGGACATGCACCGCATCTCATGGCGGCTGAAGATACTCACGGTGATCACTGTGCCAATGGCACAACCGGCAGCATAGACTATTGCCAACTTCCAATTGGCAATATCGGTGATAAGCTGTTGCAATACATAATACCAAATAAGGACATTAACCATGGTGACAATACCTGATGCGATGATCTTCGTTTTGGTAACTGCCGCGGTCCACGCGGTAACAATCATCATTTCAAGTATGCCAATAAAAAAGAGTACGGCCATATGATTTCCTTTTATTTGGTTGTTAAATATCGACCTTTGGGCAAACAAAAAGCGTCCCTTATGAGAAGACACGCATGGATGTGTTTACCGCTCTCAAGTATAGCAAAGACTGGATTTTTTTTCAAGTACCAGTTTTTTAATCTATTGCTATATACTGTATATCAACTGACGTTACGATAACGGGATTGACTGGTCGAGAAAGCTCGCCCGTGGCGCTGCGCGTAATGGGTGCGGTCGCGATTGAATCCACCACGTCCATACCATCAACCACTTTGCCGAATAGCACATAATCTTGAGGTAGTGGATAGTCGGCGTGCATAATAAAAAACTGGCTGCCGTTGGTGTTTGGTCCCGCGTTTGCCATAGCAACGGTACCGCGTGTATATGCTCCCTGAAACGCTTCATCGGCAAAACGGTAACCGGGACCTCCTGTGCCATCACCTTGCGGGTCTCCCCCTTGGATCATGAAGCCATTGATCACCCGATGAAAGATCGTGTTGTCGTAAAAGTGATCTTGAGCGAGAAAAACAAAATTATTGACGGTGATCGGTGTTGCCGCCGTATTGAGGGAAATCGTAATATCCCCTTCCGTTGTGTGGAGAACTACGGAGTGCTTCTCCTCTTGCTGGTTAATAATCATGGCTGGAGGCGCGGTATATGTTTTTTGCATAGTATTGTTCGTAGATAATTGCGTACGTTCTTTTTGGTTAGTTCCGTCGGTTTCATTAAGTGATCGTACGGCATTCGGATACCACCCCTTTGCGAGTCCATAACACTTTTCACTGCACGTAAAATACGCGCATATCTCTCCCGTAGCGCTTTCGCATGCTTCTTGCGTATAGTACACGATTTTCTCTGTTGCAGGAATCCGGCGAGAAGCAATGTGGTAGATGAATATTCCCGCTCCTACAACAACCACTCCTGCGACAACGCTTCCGATAATACGATGATTTTTTTTCATAAAACCACTCTCTCATACTACCTGCAGCAACGCTCATGTCCGTAGGATGAAGTTGCAAGGTGTTATGGAGAAGGTA
This sequence comes from Parcubacteria group bacterium CG08_land_8_20_14_0_20_48_21, assembly GCA_002774425.1. Lineage (GTDB taxonomy): Bacteria > Patescibacteriota > Patescibacteriia > UBA1544 > UBA1544 > UBA1544. The sequence continues at coordinate 3,205 of PEYJ01000014.1, forward strand.
ATAAGCGTTATGACGTTGCAAGTATTGCACATGCTGTAGGTATGGTCAACCCTCTTGTAGGCAAATTGCAATGGTACCTCCACTATGTAAACGCGACTTTATAGATATTCCCATCTCCTTCCAAGACTCTACTAAGCGAAGACATGACGGAAGATGATGGAAAATTGCAGATGGTAAGTGTTGGCGAAAGGAGTGTGTAATCATTAGCGCGGTACGGTTCATTCTTTAACTGCGTGTTCGTAAAATTTTTCGGATTGTTGATGCGTACAAGCGGAATTTCACAATACCGCTAACCGTAGCGCGCCATGCGCATTTTTCGTCAGTTTTTACATATTACTCTTACCTAAAAGCCCTGATAACTTGCGCATGGCGCGCTACGTTCTTAAGAAAAAGAAAAAGGGGTCAGGTACCTTTTTCAATTTCTGGAGAGTAAGTGTAAAAAGGTACCTGTCCCCTTTTTCTGCACGTACGCATCTGCGGGGCCAGGATTCGAACCTGGATAAATGGCTTCAAAGGCCACTGTCCTACCGTTAGACGATCCCGCAGACGCGAACGCGAGAATGAATAAAAAATACCCTGCGTGTATAGCCCCTCTCCTAAGAGGGCTGTACACGTTATGTTTTATTGGTTGTAATCACGAGTAATTCTGGAACTCTCGGTACCGCCTATAAATCCAGTGCAACCCGAGAAACAGTACGCCCGCAACGGTCGCAAAGGCAATGGCGCGCGACGGTCCAATCTCCGCAACGCCAAAGTTATTGAGGAAGTTGAAGACTTCAATCGCAATCACTATGCCCAAAATTATGGTCACGACCAGCGCGAGTACCAGCGTCATGGCAATAATCTCTACAAGACGTTCTACCATAGATACATTGTTTCTGCATAAAAATTAGCAAATAATTTACGCGCCGTCAATCTGCTACTACACTTTCAAATACCGGCGCATGGCAACAGTTGTCGCAATCAGGGTCAACACCGCAAGTCCGCCAAATTCAACCGCAAACAGCAAGGGAAGGCGTTCGCTAAAATAGGCAACCACGTTAATAGCCGTACCGTCAAAAAAATCATTGACGTATGGTTGCAGGGTATCGGCAAAAGAAAAAAACAACCCGAGTGCCGCCGCCACAGCAAGCACCGCATAAATAAGCCCTTCAATAAAAAACGGCATGCGAATGAACCAGTTTCCTGCTCCCACAAGCTTCATGATACCGATTTCTTCCTGATGGGTATAGAGTTTAATCCAAATGGTGTTGAAGACGATAAGCATGGTAATCAGCAGGAAGAGTAGCGTAATACCAATACCAATGTGCCGAAGACGATCGGTAACGTTGGAAATTTTTCCGATAACCTGCCGATGATCTTCAAAATCCTGCTTTTCAATGAGTTGGGCGTAGGGCGACGCATTGATGGTATCAATGAGCAATTGGTAGAACTGCGGCTCGGTCGCACGCACAATCAGAACGGATCCGAACGGATTATCGCCAAGTGCTTTGAGCGACTGCATGACCGATGGCTCCTCTGCATGCCGATCTTGAAACTGCGCCAGCACCCGGTCGCGCAGCAGTAAGTCCACTGATTCCGTCTGTGCGAGCTGGCGCATATAGGATTGAAGACCGCGCGCCGCCTGCTCGTCAACCTCCTGCTTCAAGTACAAGCTGACGTCAATGCGCTCTTGCACGCTTTGCAATGCGGTCACGCCCAAGAGCTGCAGTACAAGCACGATGTTCACGCTGAACACCGTCACCACCATGATGAGCACGGTTACAAGCGAGAGTGAAAAATTGCGAAATACATTTTGGAGTGCGAAGCCTCCGGCACGGAAAAACGTTACGAGCCACATACGATAGAGAGATTATTAAAGGATGTAGGTACCGACTTTTTGGTCGCCGATCACCATGCCGTTATCCAGCGTGATCACGCGCTTACGCAGATTGTTCACGACTTCGCGGTCATGGGTCACGAGCAGCACGGTCGTGCCAAAATCGTTGATGCGCAATAGCAGTTCAATGATCTCGCGCGTATTCGGCGCGTCCAAGTGACCGGTTGGTTCGTCGGCAATGAGTACTTTTGGCAAGTGCACGAGCGAGCGAGCGAGCGCGACACGCTGCTGCTCTCCGCCGGAAAGCTGTCTCGGGTAGCGTTCAATTTTATCTTCCAGTCCGACAATCTTCAATACCTTGGGCACAATGGATGTGATGCGCGATCGCGGCGCGCCGGATACTTGCAGCGCGAATGCCACGTTCTCCCCTACTTTTTTGCGCTCCAAAAGTTTGATATCCTGAAATACTACGCCGATTTGCCTACGTAACATGGGCACTTCGATCCGCCGGATGCGTGTAATATCCCAGCCGCCAACCACGATGGTTCCCGAAGTCGGCGATTCTTCGGCTATTAAAAGTTTGACGAGCGTACTCTTTCCTGTCCCACTCTGCCCAACCAGAGAAACAAATTCTCGTGGCGCTATGGAGAGTGAGACGTCTTTGAGCGCATGGATTTTTTGGCCGTAGCATTTGTTGACGTTTTTGAGGTTAATCATAGGGAAACTCTTGTTTTTTTAGGCGTGGTTCGTTATACTTTCCTTTGTATCGCGATACGAGATGCTAGGGGGTTACACCCGGGTAGCGTTGCGCAGCTTACGACGAGGAAAAGAACTTGAACTTTTGACCCCCGATTGAAACACTTGCTTCCAACTTCAAATTTTTGTTTTTCGCAGGTATAGTTTAGGGGCAAAACATATCCTTCCCAAGGATAAGTCACGGGTTCGATTCCCGTTACCTGCTCCAGAATAACTAGAAACCGTTTACAAATGACACGTAACCACATACTCGGATTCCCGCATGCTCGAGAACAACAGCAGAAAGTGGGAATGCATAATGATTGAGTTTCATATTTTAAGTTTCAAGTTTTACGATTAGGCCGATGTAGCTCAGTTGGTAGAGCAGTCCCTTCGTAAGGGAAAGGTCGTGGGTTCGAGTCCCACCATCGGCTCCAGAAAATAACTTACTGCGATCAAATGACAACGACAATCAAGAGAAGAGATGTTTTTAAGGTATGCGCCGTAGCTGTTACTACGGCACAAATTGGACAATGGCTGTGTCCTTTTTTTGTTGGGCGAGAAATGCTTCCAGCGTATACGCATTAAAAAAAATATCCCGCGCGTGCACGAGCGATTGTGCTACATTCTCTTCCTCAACAAAAATGAGATGGAAGCCGTAGGGCGATCGCACTATGTCGCTCATCTCTCCCTGCGCAAGCGCAAACGCCGCCGCATCCAGATCGGTTAAGAGCACCCCGTGCCCTATCCAGCCCAAATCGCCGCCGCTTGCCGCGTTTGGTCCTTCGCTCACCTCTTTGGCAACATCGGTAAACGGCTCACCATGCACGATCCGCTCACGAGCCACTTCCATGCGCGAATGAATGGGCGCATTTAATGTAGCATCGGCGGCGATATTTTCATGGAGCATTTGCTGGATCAGGAACGGCCGCACCACATACGACTTAAATTCTTCGGGCGTCCATCCGTAGAGTTTTTGCAAGGCATCAGCGACCATTTCCTCACCAGACAATCCTTCCGTGAGCGTCGCAAACGTGCTTTCCACTTCCACCGGGGAAATCGAGATGCCTCTAGCCGCCGCCGCTCGGCGGGCAAGGAGGTTATCCACCATGCGATCCGCAACGCGTGCTTCAATATCACTTTGGTCAGGTATGTCTTGTGTGTCGGGTTGCGCACGATAGTACGTTTCCAGCGCAGAAACTCCCGCGCGATACTCTTTGAATGTTGCTAAGCTGCCACCAACAACAACTGCGGGCAAGGGAAGGTGTTCAATGAAAAAATCGCTGATGCGATTTTGCACGCGAAAAATATACAGCATGGCGAGCAGTCCCGCGAGCAGAATGAGCGCAAAAGCAAATGCTGCGAACATACTCCGCTTGCCTACCGAGGATTTCTCTTGTTTTTTTACGCGCGGTAAAGATTTTCTCGTGAGATGCACGCCATCCGTTTTTACCGCTTTTGGTCGGTGAATGCTCAATGCGGCTGGCGCGTCCGCAACAGCATCCTTTTCCTGCGCTAGCTGCACCAAGGCGGCAGGATGCGCAGGAACGGTTCGTAGAGCCGCGGGTCGGGATTTTACCGCAATGGAATCTTTGCCTGCGGACGACACGGCGGGAGAAGATGCATTCTTTGGCTCGATCTCATCAAGCACCTGTTTGCGTAAAACGGGCAGGTTATTTATAGCAGGTTTTTGAGATGTATCTTGCGGCATAGCATGCAAGTTCTGTAAATGTTGTTCAGTTGTTGCGGTTAAAAAAATATGCCCACCAGAGTGCTGCGTGACTTGCCGGTGCGACGCTTCCGCCCCTCGCTGTTCCGAATGCAGTTTTCGGCGTAACGTTTTCGGTGGTCGAATTTCCCAATTGCAGCACAACGACTTTTTCTCCGGGTTTTTTGAGATTCATTTTCGTTTTAGCTTCCGCCTCCACAAACGCATCACTCTCCAAATACTGGAGGAAATTCGCAAGATCTTTGTTGGATTGCTCGAGTTCGGTGATCTGTTGTTGCAGCAATGCGAGTTCGCGCGCCATGCGCTGCTTGCGGTAAAACTCCCGAGAAAATCCGACCGCAATAATCGCAAACAACACGATCAGCCCTGTAATGACGGCGTAGGATGTGAGAGATTTTTTTTCTTGAGCTGTGTTGCGCATACACGTTTGCCGCTTGTTAGAGTATACCACATATTAACACGGAACGGTATTTATAAATCGTTCGTGCGGATTGCGCGACGGATGAGCCGCATAAGTTCATTGTAAAAGTAGATATTGTGGATGGTTGCCAACCGTTCGGCAAGCGGATCATGCACGCGGAAGAGATGATGCATATACGCAATGGTTGTTGTGCCGCACGTAAAACATCCGCAAGTGGGATCAATGGGTACGAGGCGTTTTTGGTGACGCGCATGGCGTATGGCATATGTTTCATACCACTCGGCACTGGTTGCCGTAATACGTTCGCGCTTGCGAAAAACATATATTCTGCCATGGCGGGCTTCACGCGTTGGAATCACACAATCAAACATATCAACGCCTTCTTGAACTGCCCTCATGATGTCCTGCGGTTTACCAACCCCCATGAGATAGCGCGGTTTGTCCTCCGGCAAAAGTTGCACAACGTTTGTGAGGATATGATACATTTTTTCCCGAGGCTCGCCCACCGCCAATCCGCCGATCGCGTAGCCGTCAAAAGGCATCTTAGCGAGCGTTTGAGCGTGTTGCGCGCGCAAATCATCGTACACACCCCCTTGCGTGATGGCGAAAAGCAAAGGCCGTTCTTTTCTGCGGTATAAACCAAGCTTCCGGTAGGCCATTATAGAACTTTTTGCCCATGCGGTTGTTGTGCGTATCGCCTCCTGTATGACCTCTTTCTCGCTCGGATACGGCGGACACACATCCAACACCATCATGATATCGGATCCGATCGCCCGTTGCATCTTGAGTACGTTGTATGGCGTTAGGATAACGGTTTTACCGGTTTGCGGATCTTTAAAAGAAACGCTTGATGCCGCTATCTTCCGATGCCGTGCGAGGCTGAAGACCTGATAGCCGCCACTATCGGTGAGGATCGGTCCATTCCAGCCCATAAACGCATGAAGTCCTCCGCATTTTTCCAGTAACGCATACCCGGGACGATTAAGGAGATGATAGGTATTGCTCAAGACAATTTCCGTTCGCGCATCCCGCGTACCCTGCGCATCCAGTGATTTGAGCGATCCGCGCGTTGCTACCGGCATAAAAAATGGTGTGGCGAGCGCGCCGTGCGGCGTTGCAAGCCTGCCAAATCGCGCCCGAGATTTTACAGATTTTTTTATGCGACGGAACATGGATGGATTGTTACGGAGCCGCTTCAACGATGCCTTTTCCTGAAACCGCGGGATCGCCTTCCAAATCTGAAGTAAGTGGTGAAAAAGTGTACTCAATTGCCGCTTTGGTCGCCGCATCTTTTGCAGCAAGCGTTGTTTCGCCGGTTAGAGTCAAAAGAGTGTTCGCGTCCTGCGTGGCGGGCGTAACCGATACGGTAAAAGCAACGGTTGAACGTTTGATTGATGCGGGAAGCGCGTTGAGTCGCCATGCAACCTGTCGGCTTACGGGATTGAACTCAACATCACCTGCGGCAATATCTACCGGAGCAACAAAAGAAACGGATTCGGGGAGTACCGTACGCATGGTGAGATCATTAAGATCATTCAGGAACGTTTCCACGCTCCAGATGACGTGATAGGTCGTCGTTTCCCCTACGCGCGGCGGCAGAGGTCCGGTACCAACCGCAATATTGTCATCATTAAAGTAACGGGCCTGGACAAAAACGTTTAGTGGTGTGGAGAGTGCAAGGGTTACCGGATTGCTCTCAAACGTCTGTTCGCGCGTACCCTCTGCGCTTATGTAGGTACCGATAACACGTACTACGACCCTCGGTTGCCATGATCGGGGAATTGAGCCTGCGTCCTCAAGCTCCTTATAGGCAAGCCACGAGACAATGGGAAGCGTCACATCCAGCGTTTTCTCATCATCGGGAAGCATGCGCGTAAAATTATCCACCGCATCCTGGTCCCAAAAGATCGATACTTCTCCCAAATTCCCTCCGGCACCCGCGTCAATCGCGTCCCAGGAAACGAGTGATGGCGTAGCGCCATCGGTTGGCGCTTCCGCAAACGTCAGGCGTACGTTTTCCACAACCGATTCCCCCTTGTTCCGCACCACAATGCTCACCGGCAACACATCGCCGAAATTAGCGGCGAGCGTCGTGTGCGAACCCTTAATGATCACACTTGCCAGTATATCTCCCACGACAATATCAGGCACTACCATTTTGCGCGATGCCACGAGCGGCTCCGTGTCACCCGTACGCACCTCCGCATAGAAAACCAGCGCATTCGGATCGGGGGTAGTGTTCGCTGCGACACCTTCCGATGCCGTCTTCTTCTCCGTATAGATGCCGGTAAGTTTTGGGGCGAAGCTTGTTGCGCTTTGTGCCACATTCCAATAGCGCACCATACCCGAACCTTCAAGCTCCGGTACACTCTGCAGCACCTTAAAATTTTCAGGAAGCTCTACCACGAGACGCGCGGCACTCAACGCCAGATCGCCAACCTCATGGTTGAATGCTACCTGGTAGGTAGCTTCCTCTCCAACCAGAACCTGCGGCGGATAGTCAACCGTAAAATCAAATACACTGCCGCGAAGCCGTGTCACATGCATGCGACGCTCCTCCAAATGCAGGAGAAAATTCCTCGGTGTAAAGGTGAGCTCGGCGACAAGCTCGGCGAGCGTGTCTTCCTCGCCCCAGAGCTGTCCCTTCACCGTGAGCGTTCTGCGTTCCCTGGGCTCAAGCACCGCAAAATCCCATTGCGTGTTATCGGGGTCAACGGGTAACTGCGACGCCTCGGTAAATACGAATCCGGAAGGATAGGTAACTTGCAGGTACACCTGCTGCAGGTCAATCGTATCCTGATTGGTCAGCGTCAACGTATAGGAAATCTCTGAACCAATCTCCGCTTCAAACGGCCCTGCAATATCCATCTGGACATTTTGGCCGACATACGATGAGCTTTGATTGAAAATGCGGTAACCGACGTAGAGCATCGCGCATGCCAGAAGCGCAATTCCCGCAAGCGGCACGAGTACGCTTCTTACCACGCCGCGCTCGCGACGTTCCATCTGCGTCATGTCGGGCATGCTGCCGAACGCACTCGCATACGTGGAGAGAAATTCCTTTTCCAACTTTTCTTTTTCGGGATCACGCTGGCGGAACATACCGCCAAACATACGCGAACGCTTGGGCTTGCCACGTGATGGCGGTTTTTGATCTTCGGCAGTGTTTGGCATAGATTATGAAAATTTTTAAAAATGCTACCGAGTGATAAAGAAACCGAATACCCGATCCGTCGTTAACTCCGCCGCGTACCGCAACACATCCGGTTGTATGGACCAGCCATCCTGGGGATAGCGCCACGCTACCTGTGCCGCAAGTCCCGCATCAAGCGCAAGTACGGCGGAAAGCCGCGCTCCTGGCTGTTTTTGCCAGAACAACGTATAGGGTGTTACCGTCTCCCCATTTTCCTGTAGCTCGCTATTGGTAACAGATGTTTCATACACCAGTGTCGCTGTCGTTTCATGCCCGGGTTCTAGAATCATCCAATTGCCAAAAAACGTCTTGCCGAATGACGTGCCTATAGCGGTTTTGCTGGAGTTGTCATAGGCGTACACGGTTTCTTGCGCCGCAAGATCCGGATCGGTTCCCCACGATGCGTCCGGCGGCTCCAAATCACCCTCGGGAACGGTTTGAAAACCTTCGGCGCGTACGAGCTGCGCACGATGCGGTACATACACCCGCACGTATGCGTAGAGCGGTGCTGTGTGCGTTGCGTCATCCGGAAACGTCCGTTTGAGCGTGAGCGTGTGGCGCATACCCGTAGGGATACGTTCCAGCAGTAGCGATGCCTCGTTGAGCACCATGCGGTCAACTTTTTCTCCTCCGATGTTGCTTATCACCGCCATAAGATAGTCGTCAGGAACGTTGCGCACATCCCCCGCCCAGCCGAATGACTGAAGCCGCGCTTGCTGCGCGGGATCAGCCGCGTAGAGTAGCAGATATTTCTCCTTGAGCGCCTCAAGAATCATGCGCGCAAGCGGCACGGCGAGTTCTCGCGGGTTCTCTTGAGAGAGTTTTGCAAAAAAAGCGGGTACCAAATCAACCAGTATCTGCTTGGGCGCAGCAGCGTCTTCTCCCATGCCATCGTAGGTACGCTGGGCTATTGCGCGGAAATTGTCCGAGGTTACCGTTAAGTTTTCCGCCCCGTTGAGCTCAAGCGGACCGAAGAGGTCCAGGAGTTTTTCTCCAAACGCCGGTGTAAACGCGATAACACCGTCAACGGTCGGCCCTCCCGCGCGCTCGTAGAATGATGCCGCCTTTTTTGCGGAAGCGGGAAAATCCGGAAACCAATTCGCATCCTGAAACTCCCAGCGAGAATTGATGAGGTGCAGAGGATCGGGCGATGCCACAAAATCAACGAGCTGTCCCTGTACCGCGTACGTGCCTTGCGGCGGCATCTCCACAACCGTGGCAATGCCTCGGTTTACATCAACAAGAGCGAAACTTCCGGTAAACCCGCCGGTAGCGCGCAATTCCGCGTCATTTTCAAAAAGCACAAGGTAGCGCCGCGATCCGTCAAATCCCAAAAAGTCGTAGAACCATGCGTTATAGGGCGCGAGCATCGAACTTTGATCAGTGAGTGCGGTGATCAGTGAATGCGTCCGAATAAATTGAGCGCGCAGTTCAAACGGCAGATCCCGGGCATCAACGTACGCCAGATCATCCACGGCTTCACGGAGCACCGGTGCGGCATTTCCCAGCGCTCGCGCACTCTCCATGAGTACTATTCCAAGTGTTTGCGGGTCCGTCGGATCCGTTTGCGCCTCCACAGCCCAGAGTGTTTCCCGACCAGCGAGCGTTGCCGCAAGATCGCTCAAGCGCGTTCCCGCCGTAAAAAGGTAGTGCGCGGAAGCGGCAGAGCTTCCCTGTCCCGGCAGGTAGCGTGAAATTTCCAAAAGCGACCCGGATGCGTCACGCAGCACGGTATCTGCCACGTAGAACGACTCCGCCGCGCGCGCAAATGCCGTTGCCGCGCGCGCAAAATCAAGCGACTGCACGTGCGCAACACCTTCGGTAAGCGCATGCGCGGCATCTTCACTTTCACCCAATACCACCCCTTTTGCCGATTGCAGTACACCGCTTAAGGCAATGCCATAGATCGGCAAAGCAAGTAGTACTAACATGCCCATAAACGCAAATGCCCGGCGCGCGTAGCCGGTCTGATGGTACGTATGCGCGTCAAGGTCCGCGCGGGCGGCAGCCAGCACGCGGTAGTCGCGCCAGGGAGTCGCGTCATGCATGCGGTTTTCTTCGGGAGTGGTCCATTCTTCGTCGGCAACCGGTTTTGGTATATGGCTGGACGCATCGGATGGAGCCACGGGCGCAAAAGAATCTTCGGGCTGTGGCGCAACCTGCGCGCGTACCGCATGAGGCTGCCTTCCCGGCGTATGCAGTGTTCCGGCGTATGCAGTTACCTTCAGCGGTTGCGCTGCGGATGACCCCAGGTGCAGGCGGTAAGATTTACCCAACACCCGTGCCAGCAATACATCGTGCTTGTTGCGCGCCCCAACAGAACCAAACCCTTTTTCTGCAAAGCGGGAAAGGTCAATGACGTGGGCAGAGGGGGTTATCGGTTCTGCGACGGTTTCCATACTCACAGAAGGTTTGCGTACGCTACGCGGCACACCGCACGATCTTCCCTGGTAGCAGAGAATGCTTCCGTCGGTGCGGTCGGCTGGCTCGAGATTTATGGAAGGCCGCACTGTTGGTGGCGCGTCCCGTCGGTGTTGAGGCGGTTGGGTACGACGCGCAGAGCAAACGCGGCGCGCCGATGCGGTGCGCTCAAGCTCTTCGGCATCAATAAAATTCAGTATGGGGATAGAGGGTTGGGGCATGAGATTTTGTGGCTTCGCCACACACGGTAAACACAAATGGTGTTCAGAATCATGCGACATCGTAGAGATCGTAGAGCGCAATGGTTGCCCTTGCGGCGCGCCCCCACGCGTACGTTTGCACGATATTGCCCGCAGTGCGTTGCGCGCGATCTTTATGCTTCACGGTAAGAAAACGGTGCAGGGCATCGGCAAACGTACGATGATTGGTCGTAGGTGCAAAATGGAGCTCCTCCGCGCGAAGCTCTTTGAGTGCCGCCAGGGGTGACACGAGTGCGGGCGTGCCGCAGGCAAGTGCTTCAAGCACGATGAGTCCGAAGCCTTCATAGCGTGTCGGTAGTGCAAAAAGTCGTGCGCCGCTGTACAGAGCCGGTAAATCGCCTTCGTCCACAAATCCCGGAGTATGTATTGCCCGGACTGCGGGAGATGCGGCAACGGCACGCATGATCTCCGGATACCAAGGATCGGGCTTTCCCGCAAGTACGAGGCGCATGTCCGGGTGTTGCGTGAGCAGCAACTCAAAAGCGGCAATGAGAAACGGGATATTTTTGTATCTCCTCCACTCGCCGACAAACAGCATGTATGGTTCTACTATACCATATTTTTGATTCACTTGCCTAATACCGTCTGTGGATTGCGGCATAAAGCGTTCGCTGACCCCTTCCGCTATTACAGTTGTTGGCGGCAATTTTCCAAAATAGCCGGTAAGTTCGTCTTGTGTGGATTGGGATACGGCAATGACGTGTTGGGCGTGCCGCACCGCATGCGCAAAGATGCCGCGATACGCGATCCGATGAAAAACGCGCGACTTTTTCCTTCCGGGAAACTTATGGTGTGTCATATCGTGGATGGTCACGATATAGGGTTTGCGACAGGCAAGCGGCACATTGAAGTGTGGAAAGTGCATGAGGTCGCACCTTGCACGCACAAGCGCGCGGACAAACGATGTCTGCTCGCGTACCGTGTAGTGCGGCGCATCTACCAATACCTTGTGCGCGTGCGTGGGTAAGGCAACGTTATCGTACGCCTGTTTGCTGAACGTTGCGTCAAAGAATAGGGTGTAGGCGTGTGTCGGCGGCTCTTTGAGTATGTGCGTAATAAGTTCGGATATGTACCGTCCGATGCCAAACCCTTGTCCCCACATTCTGCAGTCAATACCAATATGCATAAAAAGAAGTGCGGGGGTATGGAGTAAGAACTTAGCTTGCTAATTTTTCCAAAACTTCCAGAATGCCTTGTGCTGTTTTTCGCCAATCGTATTTTTTTGCCCGCGCGAAGCCTTGCGCAATTAAATCGCTGCGCAGCCGCTCGTCGGTAAGTGTTTGCCACAACGCTTCCGCAAGTTCTTCCGGTTTATACGGGTCAATCAGCACTGCGGCATCTCCCAAAATTTCCGGCAATGCCGGCGCATGCGACGCCACTACCGGCACGCCCATGCGCATGGCTTCAAGGGGCGGTAAGCCGAAGCCTTCATAGCGTGATGGATAAGCAAATGCAGCGGCAGAGGCAAACAACGTAGATTTCTTCCGTTCGCTCACATATCCGGTAACCGTAATGTCTTTATGAAACGGGTTTCGCGAAATTGCGCGACGCAGCTTTGCGTCATTCCACCATTGGGTGCTCCCGACAATAAGGAGAGGGTTGCGTATCTCCTCATGCAACGTACGCAAGATGCGATAGGCTTCCAAAAGCAGAAAAATGTTCTTTCTCGGTTCAAGATTTCCGAGTGAAAGGATGGCTCCCGAGCGGTAGTCGCTTGAGGACGATTGCGCCTGCGGTACATGCGACGCCCCTTCATGCACCACGGTCAGTTTTTCCTCGTTCGCGCCAAGCCGTATCGCATCGTTTTTCGTATGTTCCGATACGGCGACGAGCGCGTTGGCACGACGCATCAGCGCATACGGTCGTATCGCACGATGCCAAAGCCGCATTTTGCGCGTAAAAAACTCCGGATACAGCTCAAATGAAAAATCATGCAGCACGAGCGCTACTTTTTCTGTTGGGTCAAATGCCCAAAAAAGATGATTGGGCATGAGTACCGCGTCATGCGCACCGTAGAGCGTCCGAAAGTCCGGTGCATGCGCGAGTATGTAGCACACGGTCAGTAGTTTGCTCGGCAGCCGCCGTTCGTGATAACGCACGTGCGGCGCGTCTTTCCACCGAAAAAGATGCTCGGGAGGTTTTTTCCAAGAACTGTGGCACAGCGTGTAGGTGTGCGGCGTGCGCAACGCAAACAGCGCATCCAAAAGATGTGTCGTGTACCAGCCCACGCCGCTTAAATGTTTCTCTTGCAAATTTCTCACGTCAATCGCAATACGCATAGCACAGCTTACAATCAACGACTTTATGCATGGGGATGCATTTGATACGCTCGTTCCACGAAATCGCGCATTTCGCGGTGAAAACGTTCGGTTGAAAATTTTTCCGCACTCGCGCGAACGGTAGCGGGATCAAAGTGTGAAAAATCCGTACGCATGACAATGTCAACGATGCCTTCCCATGTCTGTTCGTTAAAAAATACACCATTGATGCCATCGCCGACAATCTCCTCCGCGCCTCCGCCGCGATAGGCAACGACCGGCGTTCCGGACGCAAGCGCTTCAATCATGGTAATGCCGAAGTCTTCAACTTGTGGATTGATGAACGCGCGCGCATTGGCAAACAGTTTGCGCTTTTCCCGTTCCGATACGCGACCGACGAACTCCACATTATCCTTGGCACGTTTGCGCAGCCGCTCAGTATCAGGTCCGGTTCCGAAAATTTTGAGTGGCATGTCCAGCGCGCGAAACGCCTCAATCACCAAGTCAATTTTTTTATACGGCACAAGCCGCCCGCCGGCGAGAAAATAATCTTTTGGTCCCGCAGCTACGGTAAAGCTTGCCACGTCAACCGGCGGATACATAACCGTGCTCTCCCGACCGTAGTACTTTTTAATGCGTTTTTGCACCGTTTTTGAATTTGCAATAAATGCGTCAACCCTCTGTGCCGCCTGATAATCCCACACACGTAAAAAAGAAAGCAACGGGATGAGCAACTTTTTAAGTACCCGGGGATAGCGCAAATCCGCCAAATAGCCGTGGGTATCTTCCCATAGATATCGAGTCGGCGTATGGCAGTAGCATACGTGCAGCGTTTGCGGAAGCGTCAAAATGCCATTGGCAAATGCGCTGGAAGAAGATACCACAATATCGTAGGAGCTTAAATTAAAATGTTCTATGGCGGAGGGCATGAGCGGCAAATACCATTGGTATTTTCTATCGGCAAACGGCAATTGTTGTATGTAGGAAGCATACACATGCTTGCCAAAAACCTCTCGCGAGTAGCCCCTATGATGCACCAGCGTGTAAATGGGGCTCTGCGGAAATATGCGCGTTAATTCCTTGAGGACATTTTCAGCCCCGCCACGCTGTATGAGAAAATCATGCACCAGTGCAACTTGCATATTAGCATGCGGATTTTCTGGAAAACACCACTAAGGGCGTTTTTGCCAGAATATATACGTCAAGTTTCAGCGACCAATTTTCAATGTAGTAGGTATCCAAGCGCACCTCTTCCTCAAAGCCAAGATCCGAACGCCCGTTGATTTGCGCCAATCCGGTCATACCTGGCCGAACCGCAAGCACGTGCTTGTGGTGCTTGGCATAGCGCGCCACCTCTTCCGCTTCGTGCGGCCGAGGTCCTACCAAACTCATGACGCCGCGTACGACCGAAAACAGCTGCGGCAGTTCATCTAGGCTCGTTGTGCGCAAAAACGCTCCAACGCGCGTAACGCGCGGATCGTGCTTCAGTTTAAATACGGGAGATCCCGCACGTTCATTCTGCTGCTGCAGTTCGTGGCTGTACTTGAGGGTATGCGCGCCCTCCACCATGGAGCGAAATTTACGGAAAGTAAACGGCTTGCCTTTTTCGCCGATTCGCTGGTACGTAAAAAGTACTGCTCCTGGCGAATCCAGCTTTATGACCAGAGCAATGACCAGCATCAAGGGCGAGAAAAGAACCATCAGCAGCAGCGCAACCACTATATCAAAAAGTCGTTTGACAATGCGCCCCCATCCGTCCAGGGGCGTCCGTTTTACTTCCATGAGCTGCAGACCCGCAAGGTTTTCCAGCGCAATGCGCGAAGACTCAATGCGAAAAAAATCCGCGATGTACTTAAAGACAAAGTGGTATTCATAGGCAAAATCAAAAAGCCGTAGACGATCCGCTTTCGGCAGATCAGTGTCTGCCTGAATAAGCTCATCCACTCCTTCTATTTTGTTAAGCACCAGAATCGCTCGCTCAACTTCAGGAGAGAAGGACGGGTAGGTTGCCAGCAAGATGTACCCCAACCTCGGGTTTTTGCGAATGAGATTTGTAAAATCAGTCGCCCCAACCGTATCGCCAATCACCACAATTTTATGCACGCCTTTGCCTAAAACGTAGAGTGAACGCTGCACATACTTCACCACCATGCGCGCCGCCACCACATACACCATGCCTAACCCCCACGCGGCGAGAATGATAAAACGGGAGGAAAAAAGACGCTGTTCAAAGAAAAAAGCGATAATGATGATGAGCACGGAGGTTGAACTTGCCAGAACAATACTGCTGATTTCATCCATTATTTTCTTGCGGCCGGAAATCGCATAGAGTCCCGCGAACGCGAAGAAAAGAATCCATACTGGCGCAATAGCCGCCGCAATCTTCAAGAATGTCGCGAACGGTAACGTAAAAATAACTGGACGAACACCGGTTGCCCATACGCCAAAACGCAAGCTATATGCGGTAGCGGCTGCCGCCAAGAGCATGAGATAATCAAGCGGCACGAGTACTGAAGCGACGATCAGCTCGGATTTTTTCATAAAAAATAATACGACTGGGTACTGGCAAGTTCATGATGGGCGTGTATTGAAAAAATCCATGTGGGGACCAGGTAAGCCGTAAGCCGGATTCTGTTTTAGGATAGAAATCCTAACGACGGCTATCTCTCTAGACTTGCTGTCGCCAGCAAGCTCAAGCGAGCTACCAAACTTGCTCTTGCACCGGACAGGGTTTACCGCACCGACCGTCACCGGTCAGGTCATGCGTGGGCTCTTACCCCACGTTTTCAACTTTGCTCTCACCCACCTGTGCGGCGGGCAGCGGGCCGTGTGTTTTCTGTGGCACTTTCCCTAGGGTTACCCCCGGTTGCCGTTAGCAACTGTCCTTATCATCCTTAAAGGGTAGGGTGTCCGGACTTTCCTCCAACCAATATACATCGGTCGGCAGCCGTCTCACTTACCTGATCCCCGCATGGATTTTTAAAAAACAATCATTTTGGCACGGGAAGTATACGTGAAAAATGCCATTTTGGCAATAATAATATCTTGAGTATATGACGCAGTGTAGCAACTTATTCTATAAGCGCGAAGAAGTCTCTGTTTGAAATTCCCAATCCCGTATTGCGCATAAGGGCAAATGCGTCTTCAGGTCTTCCCAAGAAATATCGTTTGCCATCTTTCGGATGCACATACCACGCCTCACCGTGATTTTCCACCTGTAAAAATATGGCGCCTTTGTGGTGCTCGGCGAAAACGGTGTCATAGGGAAGTTTTCTAGTTGAGCTCGGTGAAAACCCCAAAGAAATTTCTACCCGATCATCATACCCTCCGCCATCGGTATCCTGGAGAAACTTATTAGTGCCAAGAGCATCCTCCAGCATATCGGAAAGCCCATCGCCGTCCGTATCAGCGCCGGATACGGCGGTAAGTGCCAAGGGAATTTTTTCCAAATCAGCATTGCTGATTCCCATGCCCTGTTCCCGCATAATCGCAAAAGCATCACGCGGTCTCCCTAAATAGTACAATCGCGTGTTCAATGGATGGACGTAGTATGCTTCCCCTTTATCTTCAATTTTCAACAGTATGGTTCCTTTAAGTCGCTTATAGAGATTACCCTGTGTTGCCTGGAGCATGGCTCGTGGCGAAGTTTCAGATGTGTAGGGATTGGTGAGAGGATTGCCGTCAGCATAGGAATTAAGCGCCGTATCCGTTACTGGTACAACCGCATCCCAACTATAGCCGTATGCGTTGAACGCTTTTTCCGACACAATCCATCTTTTTGTATTTTCGGCAAGAATATATATATTCGGTCCCGATCCTTTAATCAGCATACCGTCAGCAAGTTGTGCGGGATCAGCAATGTGTATATCTTCCTGTACAGCGTCTTGCGCAATCGGTATCGCGGTTACAGAAGGAATTGGTACAACGGACGATGAAGAGTGGGATGATCCGCCACCGCCACCGCCCCCACCGCTGCACGAAGAGGTAAAGGTGAAAGTGGAAGAAGATACGGTATTGTCCATTAAATCCGTTGCGCGCACATACCACGCGTGCGTACCGCACGAAAGTGTTACGGTGAGTGTAGTGGTACCTGCTACGGTAGTCCCGACAGATGTACCATCAATCACTACCGTATAAGAAGTGAGTTCGGATTCCGCATCGCTTGAAGCGTTCCAAGAAAGTATGGTGCTGCCGCTACTTATAGTCGCACCGTTTGCAGGAGAAGTAAGAGCGAATATTGCAGGCGCCGTGGTATCTTCCACGGTAAAGGTATGTGCAGAGTAGTCACCGCTATAGGTAAAGACAGCGGATCCTCCACTATCGGATTGTGCGGTTGTGTAGCGTGTACTATCCACAAAGAGTGTATATGCGGCATCGGGACGCAGGTCGCCTACGGTATAAAGAGTAGTAGTTGCGATCGTGGAACTTGCGGTCCACGCTTTCGTGTACGTCCCTGATGTTTGCCAGTCGGTGATGAACACATTT